>PWNM01000316.1 GCA_003557825.1 Candidatus Hydrogenedentota bacterium
GGGCGAGTGCTCTATGAAATACCTGCGTGAGTTGTGTGCATTAGGCCAATCACTGCAGTTGGCCTCGAAATGCGGCTTGGGCCAATCCTGCCCAAACGCATTTCTTTCCATCGTTGAACATTACAAGACGGAATTGATGGGACGTAAAATGCAAGCAGCCCATGCAGGAAAGGATTAACATCATGGCAGATCAAGATATCCTTAAAGAGAAAACATCACGCGCTCCGGTTAGTCAACGGGGACAACGAATAGAAGCAGGGGATGGAATCGGCGGTAAGGTAACCGTTGAGATCGACGGAACCGAGGTCAAGGTTCCCATGGGAACCACCATCCTGGAGGCTTGTCGCGAGATCGGCGTCAAGATTCCGACATTATGCTACCATGAAGACCTGTGTATTGCTGGCGTATGCCGGGTATGCGTTGTCGAAGTTGAAAAGCAACGCACCTTACAAGCCGCTTGTGCGTTCCCGATCACAGCGCCCATAAAGGTCAAAACCCACTCGGCCAAGGTTCGGCAGGCTCGGAGGCATATTGTCGATCTCCTATTGTCCAAACACTACGGTGAATGCTATGCGTGCGCACGGAACAACAATTGCGAACTCCAGAGCCTTGCTAAGGAATACGGCGTAGACTTCTTCCGATTCGGACACCCCGACCAACCACTCTACGAAATGGACACATCGAGTCATTCGGTACTCCGCGACATGAACAAGTGCGTGATTTGCCGTCGCTGCATCCGGACCTGTATTGATCTACAGGAAGTGGGTGTCCTTGACGTGGAGAATCGGGGCTGTGAGTCCAAAGTCGTTACCTTTATGGACAAACCGCTTGCCGATGTGGTTTGCATCAATTGTGGACAATGCATTAATCGCTGTCCGACTGGCGCTTTGCGGGCAAACGATCCGACGGATGATGTCTGGACCGCCATAGATGACCCATCCAAACACGTAGTCATTCAGACCGCGCCCAGTCCCCGAGCTGGTATTGGCGAATGCTTCGGACTAGAGCCCGGTCATCCTTTGACCTTTGAGATGAACACGGCCTTGAAACGGTGTGGATTCGATATGGTGTTCGACACCAATTTCACAGCGGACCTAACCATCATTGAGGAAGGTACAGAGCTTATCCTCCGGCTCTACAAGGCACTCGTAGAAGGGGATGAATCCCAAGCATTGCCCCAGTTTACCAGCTGCTCTCCCGGATGGGTGAAGTATATCGAGCATTTCTACCCCGATATGCTGAAGCACATGTCTTCGGCAAAGAGCCCCCAGCAGATGTTTGGCTCGGTAATAAAGACATACTATGCCAAGCTGAACAACTTGGATCCCAAGGATGTCGTGACCGTAGCGCTCATGCCATGCTCCGCTAAGAAATTCGAGTGTAATCGCCCCGAGATGAATGACAGCGGATTCAAAGACATTGACTACGGCTTAACCACCCGCGAGCTGGCGAAGATGATCAGCGAAACCGGGATTTTCCTGCCGGACATGCCGAGGTCGGAATTCGACGACCCCTTTGGAACGGCAACCGGTTCGGGAGTCATCTTTGGCGCGACCGGCGGAGTGATGGAAGCGGCCCTGCGGACCGTCATCGAGCTGGTAACCGGCACGAAGGTCGAAAACTTCTACGACCACGCCGACATCGTCCCCGTTCGTGGCTTCGAAGGCATACGATATGTCGAGCTGCCGATTACCGAAGTGGGTCCTGTGCCCGATTTGATCGCAAACTTGGTCCCCAACTGGGATTGGATAAAGGGTGCGACTCTAAAGATTGGCGTTTGCCATGGAACGGCCAATGCCAAGAAGGTTCTCGATAATATACGCGAGGGCGGCAAGTTCAGCGAATGCCACTTCATCGAGTTCATGGCCTGTCCGGGCGGATGCCTGGGAGGCGGCGGTCAGCCAATTCCGACCAGTCCGGCCATTCGCGCTGCACGGGCAAAGGCCATCTACAGTGAAGATGCCTCGTACGATGTCCGGAAGTCACACGAGAATCCGGCTGTCGTAAAATTGTACGAGGATTTTCTTACCGACGGTCCTTGCGGCCATATCAGCCATAAACTCCTGCATACCCACTACATGGAACGCGGGAAATACATCGTCTAGATAGCCTGTTGCAATAACGGGTCGGTTGGCTATCGCTAACCGACCCGTTACAGGCTTGGACCAAGCATAATGATGAGGTAAGCTATTATAGCCATATTATGAATCAACCGACCTCCTCGATACTCGAGTATTTCCCCCCTGATGAGGTAGGGGAATGTCTCAACGCCGACGAAAACCAGATACTTGATACGATTAACCAGCGGGTCGCCGCCGGAGAGAATCTCCCGGCCATTATGGATTATGTATTTGATGCGACACGTTCCCTTTATCCATGCGACCGAATTGGCATCGCCTTTCTTGAAGACAATGGACAACGAGTCGTTGCGCATTGGGCGCGAGCGCTTTATGAGCCGCTTTATCTGGGAAATGGCTATGCAGAGGATCTGCGGGGCAGTTCGCTTGAGGCCGTAATCGAAACCGGCCGCGTTCGCTTCATCCACGACCTTGAGACTTATCTTGAATACAAGCCGATGAGCGTGTCAACGGAGCTTTTGATAAAGGAGGGAGTCCGGTCGAGTATGACCTGCCCCTTGCATGTCGATAATCGTCGCATTGGGTTTATGTTTCGAAGCTCCCGAGAACCTCACTGCTACACCCGTCGGCATGCCGCATTCCATTTGCGAATAGCCGAACGGTTAAGCCAAGCCGTCGAAAAAGCCTATCGCATCGAACAACTCGAAGAGGCCAATCGCGCCTACACCGAAATGCTGGGGTTCGTGAGCCACGAACTCAAAAGCCCTGTAAGTTCGATCGTTATGGATGCTAATGTTTTATTGGGGGAGTATCTCGGTCCCCTTGCGGATAAACAACGCGCTAAACTGGAGAAGATTGTTACAAAATCCCAATACTTGCTTGGGTTGGTGCGTGAATACCTAGATTTGGCGCGCATTGAAGCTGGTGATCTTGAACCCACCAAAAAAGAAGTTGATTTTGTGTCCGACGTTTTTGAACCGTCTCTGGACATCGTTCAGTCTCAAATCGATGACAACCAGGCCACCCTTGAAACCGATTTTCCCACCGACGGTAAGGCAAAGGCCTTTTGTGACCCGGATCTCATGCGCATCGTTATGGTGAATTTGTTGAGCAATGCAGTAAAATACGGTAACAAGGAAGGTCACATTCGAGTACGGCTTGATCCTGATGGTGATGTATTTGTCGGATCCGTATGGAACGAGGGTCCTGGCTTTCCTGATAGCGAACGGTCGCGTTTATTCCGTCGATTCTCTCGACTTCAGACGCCCGAGCTTGTCAAACGAAAGGGAACAGGTGTCGGCCTGTTCACGACGTGGCAGATCGTCCAACTTCACGATGGGCGGATTTATGCAGATTCTGAACACGGTTCGTGGGCAGAGTTCACCTTCGAACTACCACACGGCCAAAATACTGAAAAGAGGTAATACGCATGGCTACCACGCATACCCATATCCCAATCGATGAAGAGGCCGTTGAGGCGACTCTGGATCACAGTACGAACAAAGACGCCTTTCATGTTCGCGACATTCTCGCCAAGTCCCTCGAGCTCAAAGGGCTGGATGCTCCTGATATCGCCTGTCTGACAACAATAAGCGACCCTGAATTGCTCGCCGAACTTTTCGATACAGCAAAACGAGTCAAAGATGAGATCTACGGGCGTCGTCTGGTTGTTTTCGCGCCCCTCTACGTTTCTAATCTCTGCGCTAACGAATGCCTATACTGCGCGTTTCGGAAAAGCAACAAGGACGTAAAACGTCGGGCGCTTAGTCAAGACGAGGTAAAGCACGAAATCGAGATACTCATCGACCAAGGCCATAAACGCGTGCTGCTCGTGGCAGGCGAATCGTACCCAATGGAAGGGTTCGAATATGTTCTCAAGTGCGTTGACAGCGTGTACAGCGTTAAACGCAATAATGGCGAGATCCGCCGAGTGAATGTCAACATTGCCCCCTTGACGCTTGATGAATTTAGGGAGCTCAAGGCGGCCAATATTGGAACCTATCAATTGTTCCAAGAGACGTACCATCGGGCTACATACGCCCAAGTTCACCTTGATGGACAAAAAAGGGATTTTGATTGGCGGTTGTCGGCTATGGATAGGGCCATGGAGGCGGGCATCGACGACATTGGCATTGGGATTCTCTTTGGATTGGCTGATTGGCGTTTCGAGATTCTGGCCATGATGCAGCACATCCGCCACCTTGAAGATCATTTCGGCATCGGACCCCATACGGTCAGCGTTCCACGCCTCGAACCCGCCTTTGGATCCGACTTGGCTACGCAGCCTCCCCATCCGGTTTCCGACATCGATTTTCGCAAGATCGTTGCCATTCTTCGTCTTGCCGTCCCCTACACGGGTATCATCATGTCCACACGGGAGACGCCCAACATCCGGCGTGAGACCTTTGCCCTCGGCGTGTCGCAGATCTCCGCGGGAAGTCGAACCAATCCGGGCGGCTATGCCGATGACGAGGTGGCCGATATGAGCCAGTTCTCATTGGGCGATCACCGCCCGTTGGACGAGGTCATCCGGGACGTGGCATCGTTAGGCTATATTCCATCTTTCTGTACAGCGTGCTATCGACTGGGCCGCACGGGCCAGGATTTTATGGATCTCGCCAAGCCGGGGCTTATCAAGGATCATTGCGATGTCAACGCGATGACGACATTTATGGAGTATCTGATGGACTATGCGTCGGAAGAGACCCGGCAAACAGGAGAGCAATGCATCTCAGAGGCCATTCAACGGATGCCGGAATCGCGTCGAGAAACGGCCCAGGAGCTGGTTAAACGCGTTCGTGAAGGCAAGCGCGACGTATATGTATAATTAAGGCTTCACGCGTCGGTAAGAGACGCACAACACTGGTGGGAGGAACCATTACAATGACCATGGACAGACACATTATTTTTGGTGTACACGTACTGGATCGTGTAAAGGATGCAACAATCGTTCAAAAGCTCTTTACGGAATATGGATGTCACATCAAAACCCGTATTGGCCTGCATGAAGTAGATGGCAAGATCTGCGCTCCCGGCGGCGTCATTATCCTTGAAATGTACGGCGACGAGAACACCTGCCACGAGCTACGCGACAAGCTCGCTCAAGTGGATGGAATTGAAGTAAAAGAGATGATTTTTGGCCACTAGCCGATCTCTGAAATGATGAGGCGTTTGGCACGGAGCCCTTTCTTGTTCTCCGTTACAAACGCCTCTTTTGGGTCTACAACAGTGCATCCACGATAGGGACGCCTTCGATAAAGCTATGCTCAAAAACCAGGCCACCCGGCGCGAATCGGATTCCCTCGGCGAATGTCTTATCCAATCAGACGCGCTTCATGGAATACATACGCAACGCGCTCTCGAAAACTTCTCGCTGTCCGGCCGCCCGGCGCACCCTGAGTTGATACGAGCCTATGGGGCCGTAAAACTCGCAGCAGCGCGTACCAACAACTCTCTTGGCCTCTGGCACGAAGATAAAGCCAAAGCGGATGCAATCCTTCGAGCTTGTACCGAGCTCATGGAGGGAGAGCTAACCGATGTTGTCATCGTAGATGCCCTTCAGGGAGGTGCTGGAACCAGCACCAACATGAACGTCAACGAGGTGTTAGCCAATCGGGCGTTGGCGATTCTGGGCGAACCCTATGGTTGTTATGAGCGAATCTCGCCTCTGGACGATATAAACCGTCATCAATCCACCAACGACACCTATCCTACGGCTCTTAAGCTGGCAGCGATACGCGGAGTCCATCGTCTTGAAGAACGACTTGTTTCCTTGCAGGAGGCCTTTCAAGCCAAGGAACAAGCTTTTGCGCATATCGTCAAAGTGGCCCGTACACAGCTCCAAGACGCCGTATTGACAACGTTGGGCCGCGAGATGGGCGCCTATGCAGAGGCATTTAACC
>PWNM01000447.1 GCA_003557825.1 Candidatus Hydrogenedentota bacterium
ACCGGCGCGTAGCGATGCCGGGAGCCTCGTTGAACACCACAGGCCGCTCTTTCTCCTCCAGGGCCGGGGAATTGGGAAAGAGGGATGCCGTATGGCCATCCGGGCCCATGCCTAGAAGGACCAGGTCGAGATGGGGAGGACCCAGCTCACTCGGGGGAAGCTCCCTGCGCATGATCGCCTCGTAAGCGGTATCCGCATCGGGACGCTCGACCTCCATCCGCGCCGCCCAGAGCCCGGGAATCCGGTCCAGCAATTCCGCGCGAATCATCCGCCAGTTCAGTCGTTCATCGTCGGGAGGGACGCATCGCTCATCGACCTGGTACAGCCGGATTCGGTCCCAGGGGACTTCATCGAACAGGTCGGTCGCCAATATCCGAAACAGCTCCCGTGGGGTTGATCCCCCCGATACCGCCACATTGAACTGCGACGTTCCCGACGCCAGCTCGACAAACTGCTCCGCTAAGGCACGGGCGGGATTATTACTAACATGAACATGCTTGTCTGACACCCGGCGCTCCTTATCTTTTTCCCAGTATTTGGCGTCGGAAATAGTACAGGCCGGGGGAGACGGGATTCAACGGCGCAACAACCCCTGTGAGAAGTAGCGCCGCAACGGCTATCACCCCATTATCGCCGGGACCATTGGATTATACGCTCCCTATAGGGGCGCATGTCAGGATCCGATGTGAAAAACAAATCCGTAGACATGGCCGCCGGTGTCAATAACTTCGCGTATTTGCAGAGGTACGGGTAATTCCAGTCCTCGGCCTCGAAGAAATCCGGCGGGTCGATATCACGAGTCAACTGCTCCAGACGTTCTTCGGGTGATTCACCCGCAAAACGAAGCTCCATACGCCCGTCGCAGCGCACTTTGGTATCACTGGCTACGTAGATGACCACTTCCGTATGGTAACCTCCCGTTCCGGTCAACGCCAAAGGATAGACCGGATCTGCGGCGGGGAACCGCATGATCAAGGGGGGCGCCATATCGGAGAGGTGATCCATATGCGGGTAGGACTGCAGTTCGGAAAAAGGCCTAAGCCGGGCAACGACAAAGCGCCAATCCCGCTCCAGGTAATCTTCGAAGGCCACCAGATCATGGGGGCCGAACTGGAAATCGTTGTCGTCGAGCCACTCAATCAGATCATGGGCGCTATCCGACCGTATGATCCGAACATGGTAGTCACCGACATAATGTTCGGATATCACCTCGACGGTTGAGGCCAGGCGTTCTTCATCGTGGATAACACCGGGCATCAATGCGGCCATACCCAAGGCAATACAACCATATGCCCCGATGATGCCGAGGCGTCGGAGCCAGGTGCGGTAATGCCGATATTCGGTATGCTTGAACATGGCGCGAGCCTGAATCAAAAGAGCCGCAGCGATGATGACTACGACGGCACAGAGAATGAACAGGTACCACGCAATGCTAATCAATGTGATCTGGGCCGAATACGAAAGGATGCGATAGCCAAAGGGACGGGTTGTTAATACCCTTACCAAAAGGAAGCCAACTCCATGACTCGCCAACAGTCCCAAGGCATAGCAACCGATTTGGCTACGATGGTTCACAAACCAGGGCGGAAATGCGAGCTTGAATGACAAGACCCATCCAATCAGCAGCACGATAGATAACCCGCCGGTCAGGGTAAGAACGCCGCGGACGACAACCGGTCCGAGCGTATAGGTTCGGGGCCGCGTGTGGTGGTACAAACCGCCAAATAGCATATCGGCTCGTTCGCTTGGCATGCTGGCCACCTCGGGGACTGCCGGTACCGGCACTACCCAACCGATGGTCGTTGATTCGTCGGTATCTATGCCGGCGAATCGGCTCTGAAGCACGAGCGTTTCGGTCCCGTCGCGAAACAGTATCAGGGCGCGTTGATAGGGAATCTCGGGAGGGATGTCCTCGCGGCCGTACATCTTGCCGTCAGCCAGGGCGGGAATGGCGTAGCACATCATCACAAGAAGACCTGCGAGCATCCAGGCCATCCGACCACCTATTCGCTGTGCGATAGGCGCTTGATGATCATCCGGTCGAGCGGGAAGAACTCGGTGATTATACAGGGCAACAGGTTCAGGTAGTTTTGGGATCGCATTCCACTTCATGGCGATTTCCTTCTCGGGCCGATATGGTGTGGCCGGTTCTGTAACCTTAACTACCTATAAGACGTCACCGAGCCGATTGTTATAAGCGGGCATCGGCTATCGCTGTCGGGGATTGGGGTATAGCGGCCTTTCTTACTCCTGTAGAATCCATTTTACGCCATTTATCTCTAAAAAGAAACATGATACCGTCTTTGCGATGCGCCTATCATGAATTGGACAAGCGCAACGCCCCATGGGGCGCTGCCGGCCGGCCATGGGGCGTTCGGATAGGGATGTGACTTCCGCGTTAGGGTTGTATGGTCACATTATAGGGTTGTTCGTCCTTGTCGATACAGGCCACGGCTTGGATGATGGCCTCGGGATTTTCGACGGTAATGGGATCATCGGCAATGTAATTCCGCATGCGACAACCGAACAGGCTTACCGTCAACCGTTGGTCGCCCTGCACCAACAAAAAGTCGTATGACTCCCCAACGGTTGTGAGGGCCGGATTCCCTGCGGCGAAGCATTCGACGTTCGAGATGGCCGTATGGCCGCGCCCATCGATAATAATGGGATGGATATTCTCGACGGGCGCTCCCGCATTCGCGATGATGGAACCCTGGCTGATTTGCCAATTGCGATTGAACGTGCTGTCGCCGGATTTATGAATGCCCACGGCAACACAATCCAGGTTGAAATTCGTGAGTTGCCCATAGGTGGCCGGTCCCAGACGGATGCCGCCCCATGTCCCAAAGGTGAACACGTCCATGAGCTGGGCGTTGTCGGTATGGTCGATGATATAGGCGAAAGTTTCTTTGGCCATGACCGCGTCGATGATGTCTTTCCCATGACCGCCATCAATGAACCTGCGGTTCAGCGGATTCACGTGGCAATGCAAGATACGCGGTATGTCGTAGCAGTAATCGATTTGGATGAAGGTCCCACTGAGAGGATAGCCATAGCAATGCTCGAATAGGATCTGCTCGGTAACATGCTGGGGCGAGGCATTGAAATCCATGGCGAGGTATTCGCCAAAGAACGTCAGACTGGACAAGGTCACGCCTTGGGCGCTGCTTGTCTGGGATACCTGAATCGTCGGCGGATAGGCGATGATCTGTTCGGCGTCGTGGCTGGGTTGTTTGGGATACCAGAACTGGATGCCCCGTATTTGCGTGGCTGTTTCTACTGTAATGAATGGTTTGGATTCATCCTCAATGGCGAACACACTGCCTACGGGTTGGGGTTTTTCGGGGTGGCGGGAGCCTCTGCCTACGGGGCCATGAACGCCGATAAGCGATGCATTACGGCGTAGAATAATGCCGCCGTCGACTGGATAAGGTTCATCAACTGGTTCGACAAACAGAGCAGCTCCCTGCGGGGAAGCCCAGTCGATGGCCTTTTGTAGATTCTCCGCATTTGTGGTCGGATCGTTCGTTGGCAAGACGCCAAACTCTTGAATAGAGCGTCCAATCATTCCTCTCTCCTTCGCTATTTCGGTTTCTGCCCATGCGATCATGCCGATACACATGATGCTGATAAGGCTGCACAGGAGCACGGCGCTGTCACGATGCCGTGCAAGGTATCTTCCATTTGTTTCATGCTGATGACTCTTCAAACTCATTCCGGATTCCTTCTTGTTGAGCGCTTCGAACAAGAGGCAAACGATATATGCCCTTCGGACCGAATGTCAATGCACCATATGGACAGTACAGAGTCCTATTCAACCACAAAATGCAGCCTTGCTCCAGCATAGACCTTCCCGATACCATAGCGGTAAACTCTTGGGGATAACAGACTGGATGGAGAAAGCGGTGCGAATCTTACTAACAAGCGCATTGGCGATCATGCTGACAGGGGCTTCGTCTGGGCAAACCGTCTTCGTCGAGGCCGAAAGTTTCGACGACTTGGGCGGCTGGGTCGTGGATCAACAAGCCATGGACCAAATGGGTTCGCCGTATGTGTTGGCCCACGGTATGGGTGTGCCCGTCGAAGACGCGACCACGTCGGTTACATTTCCCGAAACGGGCGACTACCGTGTGTGGGTGCGTACCCGTGATTGGGTGGCCTCATTCGGCGCGGAAGGCGCACCGGGCCGTTTCCAGGTGCTTGTGAATGGCACGCCGCTTGACACGACATTTGGTACCGAGGGCGAGGAATGGCACTGGCAGGACGGCGGCACGGTTACGATTGCCGATACTACAATGCGCTTGGCGCTGCGTGATCTGACCGGGTTCGCGGGCCGCTGCGACGCGGTTCTCTTCTCAAAGGACACGGGCCTCGAGCCGCCCGATTCCGGAGACACGCTCCTCGCGTTTCGTCATCATCATCTCGACTTGCCTGACACTCCGCCCAATGCGGGCGAGTTCGATTTTGTGGTGGTGGGCGGCGGCATCGCGGGCACCTGCGCTGCGGTTTCGGCCGCGCGACTCGGGTTGAATGTCGCACTTGTCCAGAACCGCCCTGTACTTGGGGGCAACAACAGCTCTGAAGTGCGGGTACACCTTCACGGCCGTACCAATCTCCCGCCCTATCCGGCAATCGGTAACCTGGTACGCGAACTGGATTCCGGAATGCGAGGCAATGCCCAGCCGGCTGAAAACTATGATGATCCAAAAAAGTTGCGCGTTGCAGGCGCTGAGGCAAACCTGACACTCTTTCTTAACATGCACGCCTATCGGGTCGAAATGGAGGACGACCGTATTATCGCGGTTGTCGCCAAGCACACGCGAACCGGCAAAGACCTACGGTTTCCCGCGCGATGGTTTGCGGATTGTACCGGCGATGGCGCTATCGGTTTTTTGGCCGGGGCCGATTACCGAATGGGCCGTGAGAGCCGCGCGGAAACCGGCGAGGAACTTGCCCCCGAGGAACCCGACGATATGACCATGGGGTCTTCCGTGCAATGGTACTCCGTCGAGACTGACGGCCCCTCGCCGTTTCCCGAGTGTCCCTGGGCCGAACCCTTCACCGAGGAAACCGCGCAGAAGGTCACCATGGGCGAGTGGGACTGGGAAACCGGCTTTAACCGCAACCAGGTTGCCGAAATCGAGTATATTCGGGACCACAAGTTTCGGGTCATTTACGGCAACTGGGATTTTCTGAAGAACCGCAGCAAAGACAAAGCGGATTATGCCAACCGTAAACTGGACTGGGTAGCCTTTGTGGCGGGCAAGCGCGAGTCGCGACGCCTCATGGGCGACGTAGTCCTCCAACAACAAGACATCGAAAAACAGCGCGCCTTTGACGACGCATGTGTCGTGACGACATGGACTATTGACCTGCATTATCCTGAGCCCGGGAATACTCAGCATTTCCCTGGGCGCGAGTTTCGTTCTATAGCGGTCCATCAGCATATCGAGCCGTATCCGATCCCTTACCGCACGTTGTACTCGCGCAACATCAATAATCTGTTCATGGCTGGGCGTAACATTTCGGTGACCCATGTTGCACTGGGTACCATCCGTGTGATGCGCACCGGCGGTATGATGGGCGAGGTTGTAGGGATGGCGGCATCGCTGTGCAAGAAGCACGATACCACGCCCCGGGGCGTATACGCCGATCACCTCGATGAACTAAAGGCGCTGATGCAGGAAGGTGTGGGCGAACCGCCACGCGAAATCACCCTCGAACCACCCCCATGGCGCAATACCGCCGGCCCCAACCTCGCCCGGATCGCATCGGTTGAGGTGTCCAGTACGCTCGATCCCGAACAGTATCCGCCGCAGCATATCAACAATGGCATCATTAACCTTGCTGACAGCGGCAGCCGCTGGTGCAGCGCCCGCGACGCCCTCCCGCAAACCATCGATTTTTCGTGGAATGCGCCACAGACCATCAGCGCGGCCCGCCTGGTGACCGGCTGGCTCAGCGACCCGCTGACCATC
>PWNM01000116.1 GCA_003557825.1 Candidatus Hydrogenedentota bacterium
CGAATCGAGGCGATTGTGCCCGGCCGAGGTTCCCTGGTCAAGACGATCACGAAACGGGGCTTTATGCTGGATCTCGCCCCCGCCGACGTGAACCTCGTGCAGGCGGTATCCTCTGCGGCGTAGCGGAAGCTCCACGGAATACCGGGCCCGCCCCTTGTATCTCGGGGGGCGGGTTTGGTATGTTCCTGCTTCACGCGCAAGGGGAACCCGAATAAGGAGTCATGCTGGACTGTGGTTTATATCAATACGATTATCCTGTCGATCATTGAAGGCATCACCGAGTTTCTTCCCGTCAGCAGTACCGGTCATCTCATCATCGCCGAGACGTATATCTCGTTAACCGAAGACACGGCGTTCAACGATGCCTTCATGGTGATCATCCAGCTTCCGGCTATCCTGGCGGTGGTGATCTATTTTTGGGACAAGCTCTGGCCGTTCAACAAACCGCCCGAAGAACGCAATGCCCGGCTCGGAATGTGGACCGTGATTGTCGTGGCCTTCCTCCCCGCGGCCTTTCTTGGGGTATTGGTGCATAGTTATCTTCAACTGTGGTTCTTCAATCCCGTCACCGTATCTATCGCACTGATCATTGGTGGGTTGATCATCATTTTGATCGAGCGGACCGATCGCAAGGTCGTCGAGCAGGATGTCTTCGAGGTCGGCTATCTGAAAGGATTCGGCATCGGATGCTTTCAATGCCTGGCCATGATCCCGGGTACGTCCCGATCGGCGGCGTCCATTATCGGCGGCATGCTGCTTCGAACCAGCCGACCCGCCGCGGCCGAGTTCTCCTTTTTTCTGGCCATCCCGACCATGCTGGGGGCCTGCACCGTGGAACTCTACCGAAGCGGATTCAACTTTGACAGCAGCCAATGGACCATTCTGGCCCTCGGATCGGTGGTGTCGTTTATCTCGGGTTATTTTGCCGTCATGTTCCTGATGCGGCTACTCAAGCATTATGATTTCACCCCCTTTGGGTATTACCGTATCGGCATCGGCACGGTAGTGCTCGTCTGGCATTTTTTCATCCGGTAGTTTTTCTCCGCCCTCAGGTTGATCCGTATGCGCTCAGCGCATAGAGTGGCCCGCACGGGCGATTGCTCTCCGAAGCAAAAACGTCCACACCTCAGGAGGCAGAACCATGATCAGATTGTTTGTCCTTGGCATCGCATTCATCCTGTGTACCGCGGGGAGCGTCGCCGAGGCGCCCGAAGCTCCCTTTCCCGAGAACCCCTTCACCTTCCCTGTCCAGGTGTTGACCGGACCCGAAGTGGATTGGGACCGCGGCTACGCGGTGTTGCTCTTGGGGGACCTAACCGGAGACGGAGCTATCGAACTGGTCCTCGTCGGCGAACAGGGGGCCAGCGCCTACACCCACCAGGGTGAGGAATTATGGGTTGTGGAGCGCCCCTCGACCTATAACAAACGGACCGAACCGGGCGAAGGAACCGCCCTGAGATACCACGCCACCGCCGGCGTCATCGGCAACGAAGCCTTTTATTTCATCGCTGAAGATCAGACCACCCTGGTCGTCGTCGACGGCAAGACGGGGGACATTCGGCAAGAGTTGAACGTCGGCCCCGAGCAATGGACCGATGTGGGCCTGGCCCATTTATTCAGCCAAGACGGCCCGGAAGACATCGTCCTGCTGCGCGACGGCTACATCGGCGGGTTTACGGGCTACCGCAACACCAATAAGGTAGCCGCCATTCGGCATGGCGAAGACACGATTATCTGGGAACACGAGACGGACCACCACATGGGCATCGCTTTTGCCCACATGCGCATCGCAGACATCGACGGCGACGGATACGACGAGATCGCCACGGGGCGGGTCGTGATCAACAACGACGGCACACCCTTGCCCATGCGCCACGAGGATCCCGTGTGGGGCGACAATCCGCTGGCGAGCTACACGACCTTGCAGGTGGCCAACCTGTTTCCCGACCGGCCGGGTCTGGAAGCCTTTGTGGGCCAGTACTTTATTGGCCGTTACGGCGTCCACTCCTTTACCTATGGCATGGACGGCTTCCAGCGCGATTATGGTCACGGCTCGAATGCGCACTCGGCGGTAATCGGCGAGTTTGCCGCGCAGCCCGGCTGGGAAGGTCCGGTAGCGCTCATTCGCAGCAACAAGGATGTCGAAAACAATCCGCCCGATATCCGCTATCTGCGCTTTCTCAATCTGTCTACCGGCGAGGAACACATGCAAGACCATGTGCCGGAAACCAGCTGGAGCGAACGGGTTGGCGACGATGGCCGGCCCGTGGGCAGCTATCCCCGGTTTATCGACTGGACCGGCAGCGGCGACCCTGAGATCATGTTGATCGAGCGCCACGACCGCAACCCAAGGGTGTCGGTGAACGTGGCGCGAACGGGGGAGCTGATCTTCGAGACGACCCACCGGGGCATCGGCGAGGCCATGGCACGGGTTTTCGACATCGCCGGTGACGGAAGGGAAGAGGTCATTGTGTGGAATCGCGAGGAGGTCGCCATTTACTGGAACGCCGATCCGGTCGACGAGCCGGTACCGCCCAAACGAACGCAACGGGATTATATGCTCCGAAGCCGTCATGGGTCGTTCGTGGATAATTACCCCCAGTAGATTCGATGTATATGCGTTGCCTCTGACAGGGAGATAGACCATTACAGGCGGAGGAAATGGGATACAGGTTTTGAAACATTGCAGATTAAGGTCGGCACTTTTATTGATCGAGGGGAATACGTGAAGGAACATCCGGGAGGAAACTTCAAACGGGGTGATGACATGTGTTCGATGGCATACGGGTATCAGACCCTTCCGACGCAGCCCTTCCCGCCGTTCCCCGACAGGGCTTTGCGGACAATGGATCTGGGCGTTGAGCAAAAACGTTTCAACCAATAGATGATGCAGGTGCGTTCACGCCCATCAGTACGGTAGGTTCGACTGGTGGGCGTCTTTCCGTATCGCGTACAGGAAATTTCGTGCGAATACCCATACTTGAAAGCTTACATGAGATTGGTCCGGCTGCTCGCCGTTTTTTGTTGTTTCAAACATGCAACATTCTATCGGCGCAGAGCCTGGTGGGCCAAGCGATGATTCTGTTTGCGCGGCATATTGAAATGCCCCCTTCGTGGGTGGGCGCGCTAATTTCGTTTATGCCGCTGGCCAGCCTACTCGTCATTTTCACCATCCAAATTGTCTCTGCGCTTGGGCCGAAGCGTGCAATGTTCATGGCATGGTTACTGCGCAACATTGTCATTAGTGTGGTGTTCACCATGCCATGGGTCATTGACCGGTATTCGCTGCAGATGGGATGGTATGTGTTGCTTTTTGCTACCTTGGGCTTTTGTATGTTTCGCGCCTTAGGCGCGGGAGCCTGGTTTCCGTGGCTCCACGAGGTGGTCCCCGAAAACAAGCGCGGGATCTTTTTCAGCACTGAGTCGGCTCTGATTCAGTTCTCGACCGTTTGGGTGATCATCCTCCAAGGCCTAATACTCAGAAGAGATCCAGGTATCGCGCATTTCCTCACCATCTACGGCATTGGTATTACGGCGGGTCTTGCAAGCCTGATTCTGATGTGGCGAATTCCTGGCGGAGCCGGCGTACCGCAGAAGTTCTCGGTGAGAGGATTGCTCGATTCATACCGACATGCCCTCGCGGACGGCGTCTATCTACGTTTCATCGGCGTCATAACCCTCGGCTTTTTTTCGATTGCCAGCTATGGCGCCGCCTTGGTTATGTACCTGCGAGACATGCTCCACCTTCCCGAGCGGACCATCATGACCATGCTTGCCGGTGGCGCCATGGCTGTATTCCTCACCGTTCGTTACTGGGGACGATTTGCCGAGCACAGCGGTAGCGGCCGCGCCATGTGCAAAGCCCTTATCGCCCAGTCGCTGGTCATCGCCACCTTTTTGCTACATCAACCGGCCCACTCCTGGACCCCGTACTTTGTCGCGCCTGCCATCGCTCTGGTGGTCATCTTTAATCAGGCCTTTTGGGTGTCGGCTCATCGCGCCATGCTCAATTTCGTCCGGGAAGAGGGCCGGATCGGCTACACCAATTTGTGGACCATAGGTTCGGCAATTGCCCTTGGGGGAACGCCCAACCTGGTCGGTTGGATCATTGAATGGGGCGGATTGACCGGTTTTCGGATTTGTTTTCTCATGGCAACCTGCGGCGGACTACTTACCGCCATATTCTCCGCGAGGATCGTACGCGACGGTGTGCCCGTCCAGCCCTCGCTTACGCAAATGCTCAATCCCGCTCTGCCCGTGCGCACCTTGGCCCGCATCGCTTGGATCACCCTCGGCATGCACGAAAGCAATCGGCCCGAGCCGCCCCAATAACCTCGCTCCTCGCCCTCCGCACCGGCAGATGCTCCCACTACAACCGTAAAATCGAGCACAAATTTACAATAATTTGATCCGAAGTCGCAGGAATTCCTGCTCCCGATACGGTATCGTATAGACACATGGCGCGGTTGTGTCGCGCCAAACCGAATGCCACACCGGACGCTGGGTACAGCGTCCTAAAGAGGGAGCGAACACCATGCCAGTATTCAAGAAAGTCGCAATCAACAATGCGGATGACCTGATTTTTGGTCATGCGCCCAAGCCGGTAACCACGAAAAGCGGGATGAAAATCGGTGGCGGACGCGTCTATCCCGAGCTCAACTTCACGTTGCCGCCCATCGAGGTTATCGAGGAGAACCTTGGGACGATACAGCGGCACTACCGGGAGATCGTCACGTCCGCCCTGAAACGGGCCTCGCAGCTCGATTCGCAGGGCGTTATGCTCGAATTCGAGACCCTTCCCCCCATGACCTATAACCCCCAATGGGGCGCAGACCTTTGTAAAATTCTGCTCGATGGCATAGCCGATGCCAACGCCCAGTACGGCCTAAAGGCCGCCTTGCGCATGACCCCGAATGACAACCGCGAGATGGTTCGACCGCCGGTCATGCGCAGCGGAGCCTATTGGGATAACATGCTGAAGACCTTCGACGCCAGCGCCGAACTTGGGGCCGATTTTCTGAGCATCGAGTCCGTGGGCGGCAAGGAAGTGCACGATGACGCCCTGACCATGTGCGACATTCAGCAGGTCATTTTCGGTCTTTGCGTCATGGGCGTCCGGGATATGAAATTCCTGTGGGACCATATCGTTGAAATCGCCGAACGCCATGATGTGTATGCCGCCGGCGACACGGCCTGCGGATTTGGGAACACGGCCATGGTGCTGGCCGAGCAGAACATGATCCCCCATGTCTTCGCGGCGGTGGTCCGACCCATTACCGCGGTCCGGTCCCTTGTGGCCTATGAATGCGGCGCCGTGGGTCCGGGCAAAGACTGCGCCTATGAAAACCCCATCCTGAAGGCCATTACCGGGTCTCCCATGTCGATGGAAGGCAAGACGGCCGCCTGCGCCCATTTGAGTCCGCTTGGCAATATCGCCGCCGCCCCGTGCGACGTGTGGAGCAACGAATCGGTGCAAAACATTCGCCTGCTCGGCGGCATGGCCCCAACCTGTTATTACGAGCAGCTCGAATACGACTGCCGCCTGATGAACCGCGCCATCGAAGACGGTATGGACGCCGCTCGGACCTTGCGCAACTGGATGGTGGACTCCGATGCGGCCCTCGATCCCCAAGCCTATGTGCTGACGCCACAGAACGTCATCCGGTTTGCCCGGACCATTGTCGATGCGCCGTCCCACTATGCCGCAGGAAAAGCCGTGGCTTTGGAAGCGGTGCAACTGCTTCGCGAAGGTATGAACGACGGCAAGGTGCGCATCGCCGAGCGGGAAGCGCCCTATCTCGACTTGATCGAGGCTTCGTTGACGACCATGCCGGATGATGAGGATGCCTTCATCGGGACCATGATGGCCATGGTCAATACGGACAAGTTTGTCCCTGCCGAATACGACCTCGCATAGCCCAGCTCCCTTCAGGCGACGCCGGATCCGCCCTTCCCCCTGGCGGGTCCG
>PWNM01000141.1 GCA_003557825.1 Candidatus Hydrogenedentota bacterium
ACATCGGCCACGCGTTCGAGGAACTGATCCACCTCCTCGACCTTATAACCGCCCATGGTCATGCGTTTGAAATCGTGGTTATACAGGTCGCTCGGGGTGAGGACGTTCTCCTCGCCCATGACTTCGGTGACGATCTTGTCTTTCCTCATCGCTCTGGCTCCAAACCGGACGATTTCCCGGGCCGTCTATTCATACCTATGTTAAGCGCCCAATTCACGGGACCGCCGGGCCGCGGCTGCAACTGCCTCGCCGACGATCTGGTCGAATCCGCGTTCCTGTAATTTGGCAAGGGCGGCTGCGGTTGTACCGCCTTTGGACGTCACACGATCCCGTAGCGTCGCCGCCGATTCCCCGCTTTGGGCAAGCAATTGACCCGCGCCCAGAAGCGTCTGACCGGCCAGCCGTGCCGCCTGCGATTCCGTCAAGCCCTCGGCGACGCCGGCTTTAACCATGGACTCGACCATATAGAAGAAATACGCAGGGCCGCTGCCGCTTACGGCGGTCACGGCGTCCATGGCTTCCTCAGCGATGATTTCGCACTGCCCCACGGCCTCGAACAGTCCCCGAACCGTCTCAGCGTCTTCGGCAGTGCAGCGTGTGTTCAGAGCGGCTGCGGCGGCTCCTGCCCTGACCATGGCCGGCGTATTGGGCATTACCCGAACTACCCGGATCTCCGAACCGAGGCGTTCAGAAATGTAAGCCGTCGAAATACCCGCCGCGATGGAGATCACCAGGGTATGGGGAGATAACATCGGCTTAATGGCTCGAAGCGCCTCGTCCATGGTCTGGGGTTTGACCGCCAAAACCAGCACCGTGCTGCGCTGACACAGATCCTCGATGGACGTCGCGAGCTCCACACCGTCGGACTTCGCCTCTTCACCGCGGGTTGGGTCCACATCGAAAACCAGGATACGCTCTGCCGAATGGGCGCCTTGTTCCATCAGGCCCCGGGCGATAGCCCGCCCCATATTGCCATACCCCAGGAATCCCAAGATATCATCCGGTTTCATGGGTTCGCTTCTCCGGTATCATTTGTATGGTTTACTTGATTGAGAACAAGCATAACCGCGATCTCGTCGCAGTCCGGGAACATGGGACACCGCACACAATCGCGGAAAACCTTATTCGGTAAGTCGTGTTTATCGATTACCTCAAACCCCAGTCGTCGGAAAAAGCCGTCGGCCCGGGTTAACGCATATACCCGGGACAAATTGAGACGGCGGGCCTCGTCCAGACAGGCCATGACCAGTTGTTGCCCCAGTCCGCGGCCCTGCAGATCAGGCCGAACAACAAGCGACCGGACCTCGGCCAGGTCGGCCATATCAACATGCAAGGCGCAGCAGCCTCCCACGCCGGCTTCGTCTACATAGATATGGAAGTCCCGAATGCTCTCAAAGAGCTCTGCCGTCGTTCGAGGCAGCAAGGCGCCTTGGGTGACTGCCGAATCGATGAGCCGCTTGATCTCGGGCACGTCGGTGACGACCGGCTTACGAATTTGATCAACTTGCACAATTCCAGGCATAACGCCGCATACCTTTATACTGGGTTGCTGATGATGGGAACGGCCTAACCTGTGGCGCTCCAATGGATTGGCCATAGTGTATCATATGGCCGGGGTGGACGCGACAATTTAGTTAACCATGCCAAACAGTCAGATGCGGGGTTTACTCGCAGGAACTTTTTTGGTATCAACGAGATGATAGGCTATAGGGGCCGTTCGTAGAAGGCGTAACGATTTGATGATCCTATGGTAGGATGAGACAAGAGCAACGCCCGTGTGCAGCATGCCGAGTAGCAGGGTACATGAGGTTGCGCAAAGGCGCATACCCCCTAATCGGTTTGAAAACAATGCCTTGGGGTGCTATACTCCGCTACGTTTAGAAAACGCCCGCGGGTATTTTGTCGCCTTTTCGAGGCAGGGGAGATGGTTTAGCGTGAAACATCTTAGGAACATTAGCCGGAAACCGGTCGTAGCGCAGAACGATGTGGATCTGCCCTTCATTATCGCGACCCTACAGCTAATTACCACCGTCCTGACGGCGCTTCAGACCAAGAAACAGAACCAGGTCTAAAGCATCGGCGCGTTCTCTACAACGACGTAGTTTCATGACCGTCTGTAGAGATGGGCACAATGTTAGGCTTGCCTTTCCAGTTGGATTCCCTCCATTGGAAGGAAGTGGTTGAAATCGAAAAACTGCGGTCGCTCGGTGAGCACAAGACCGCACAGCAGCAACGGAGAACGGAGCGTGAAACATATTCGCAAGGTAACGGCCCGGAAAGCAGATGCGTTCTCGGATTTTTTGAACGATTTGCAGCGTGCGTGGTCCAATTTTGTCTTCGCCAAAAAGAACGAGCTCGCCCAATAATCCTGTTGCTTGCCAGATATCGACAGGGAGCGGGGGAGCAAGACGTCACATGATTGGGAAAAGCATGGGTTTTGCTCCTACAGGATCATATGAGCTTATGCAGCACCTAGTTATAAGACAAGTGAACGGCGGGGGGAGACACGGCGCCCGGCGCAACGTGCTATGATTACCGGTACGTACTCAGTGATCCGGACCGCAGAAGTCGACGATGCGGCTGTGTTGGCCCGGCTTTATAGCTCTGAATGTCCCCGTACATTTATGTTGGATAGCCGTCGCGAACATCAACTGGTCACCGTCAATGATCTGCAAGAAGTTCTGGGCCGCAAGGACGGGCCGATGGCCGGGCGATTTTATGCTATTGAAGACCCAGAAGGCGCTGTACGAGGGTTTTGCGCCCTGAAAGGCAGCTCTCAGGAGGTCGGATATTCTGAGATCATGCTCGGTTTGCTCGAATCGGCGGACTATCAGGCGCCTCTGGCAACGGAAACGATGGCCTTCTTGAAGCGAATGGCCTTTTTTGAGAAGCGGCTGGACAAAATATTGGCCCAGACCCTGAGCGCGGAACGGGATTTTAAGGATTTACTGGCGCACGAAGGGTTTGTGCATAACGGTTCGCAACGCGAGGTCGTTTTTACCCAAGGCCAGTATTTCGATATCGATACCTTCACGCTGGTTCGTAGCGAGTTTATCCCCGGGGCATAGTCGGGACCCACCTGCCAAAGGATTACAGCGATGCCATTCAAATCAACCATGTTCATTCGACGGGCGGATCGGGACGATCTCGATGTTATCGTGGAATGGATGGAAGATCCGGATTTCCAGCGCTTTTTGTATGGCGATCCCGCTCGGTCACCCAAGCAAATCCGCGAGCAAATCGTCGGCATGCTCGGTCGTACGTCCGGGCAAGCTCTGCCCCATGGTGTTTATCTCATTATCGATTCCGATGACGGCCCCCTTGGCCTCCTTTCTCTGCAAAACATTAGTTGGCGCAACCGCTCGTGCAGCATCGACCTGTATATGGGTAAAAAGGATCTGCGCAATAGCATGGCCGGGGCGCTCGGTTTTTTCCGGGCGATGGAATATGCCTTTGATGAACTCAACCTGCATCGCGTTTCCGCCTTCATCTACGCATTCAATACTGCTTCCTGGCGACTCATGGAGCATAGCGGGGCCGTTCGTGAGTTGGTGCTCAAGGACCATGTAACACGGGACGGCGAGTTGCATGATATGTACGGCTATGGATTCCTCCGCCCCCAATATGAGGCCATGCGCGAGCAATACGCTAAACGGTACGAGAACTTTACGCTGGAAGGAATGCTCGAGACCCGAAGGGCAATCGAGGCCGAGAAGGCGTCGGAGCAGCCCGGGTGACGTGGCTCGGTGGGGTGTTTTTGGCCCTGTTGCTTGCCCATACGGCGCAGGCTGTATACACCAATATTCGAGACGCGGGAACATCGAAGCCCTCGTCGGGCGAGGAATCTCCTGAAACGCCCGGACGAACCGTACCACGCCGGTATCCCCGCGAGATCCTGCTTCAGGCGCCGATGTTTTACATTGCATGCTATTTTGCGTTCCAGCAGGGCGTCTTTTCCCGGGAACTGGTGTCGCCATTTCATATCGGCCTGGGATTGGCAGCGGGGCATTTGGTATTCGGCGCATCGTTGTTGATTACGCACCGATGCTTTCGGGACGCATGGTCCTATTTCGTCGATTTTTCGAGTTTGTGGGCGTACCTGCGCGAGAGCCCATTGATCATCGGCCGGTTTTTGCTGGTGGGGTTTTCCGAAGAACTCATTTGGCGCGTTGCGGCCCAACCGTTGGTGATATACTTGTGCGCTCGCGCATCGGCAGCCCTGTTGGGAGGCGTGGAGTGGCCCGGCGTTATGATGGGCATTGGGGTGGTCGCGCTGCTATTTGCCATCGCCCATCGGCATTTTTTCGAGAACACGTTCATGGTGTCCCTCGAGTTCCTTGGGTTTGCGATCCTGCTGGGTGTCTTATACTATCTCACATCCAGCTTTATCCTGGTGGTAGTAATCCATGCCATGCGCGATATTGAGATTACCTTTTTGGAATATTTGATTAAATTGGATGAACTGGGGGATGAAGAAGAGGCGGCCCGCGTCATTGAGCAGTCGGTCCTCAAGCGCCCCCGGCCGGAGCGTTCATGAATAATGAGTTCGCTGTAGAGCTGGCCCAGATCGAGAAGATCTACCATACCCGCCATTTCTTTATTAAGAATGACGATACGGGTAAGCGGCGGTTTTACGAGAGGAAAACGATTCACGCTGTCAAAAGCGTCGAGTTCGGCGTTCGCCGGGGTGAGATCCTGGGCCTTCTTGGCCCCAACGGAGCAGGCAAAACCACCTGCGTCAAGATGATCTCGGGTTTGGTGCGCCCTTCCGCGGGCAAGGTTTTTGTCGAAGGCATGCATGTCGAGAAGAACCGGCTCAAGGTTCTGCGCCATATCGGCGTGGTACTCGAGGGAACCCGTACGGTCATCTGGCCCTTGACTCCGCTCGAAAATCTTTGCTACTTCGGGAATTTGCGCAACGTTCGCGGCAAGGTGGTGAAGAAACGGGGCAAGGAACTGCTCGACTTCATCGGACTGAAAGACAAGATGCACACCCAGGTGCGGCGGCTTTCCCGGGGTCAACGGCAGCGCCTTGCGATATGCATCGCCCTTATCGCAGATCCATCCGTCATCTTGCTGGACGAACCCACCACAGGACTTGATGTGCAGAGCAGCCGAGCCATTCGCGAGAAAGTCGTTGAAATGACCAGGGAATTGGGCAAGAGCGTCCTCGTGACCACACACGATATGCACATCGCCCAGCGTCTATGCGATCGTATCGGTATCATCGACAAAGGGGAGCTGATCACCTGTCGCCGCACGGATGACCTGCTCGAGGTGTTTGCCGATCAGACCTACGAAATCCGATTGGACGATATGCCCGATCCCGTGCCGTATAAATCCATACCCGGCGTACATGATGCTGCCGTGGAGCAAGACGGCGTGGGCGGTCCCATGTTGGTGTTGCGCGTGAGCGACGACGAAAACGAACGGTCCGAGGCGCTTTACAGGGTGATTGCCCGGCTTCAGTCGGAAGGGCGAATCTTGCGCACCATCACGCAACGGCAACAGACCCTAGAAAATGTTTTCCTACGGTTGACGCAAAGCACGATTTAACGATGGGACCACTTGTTTGGAACCCCTGACATAAGGACTACGCGGTGTTTGGTTTCATTCTAGTACTTAAAGCGGAGATCACCCGCACGCTGATTATTATGCGGCGGTATTGGTTCGCGTCTATCCTGGGTCTGGCCATGGGCTACGGTACGTTGATCGTGATGGTCTACGGCCTCATGTTCGCCGCCCAGTCCGAGGTGGTGCAAGACCTCGTTCACCGGGTCATCAACGGCATATTGGGTTTCCTGATCGGGGTATTCGCCTTTGGCATCGTCGGATTGTTCACGCAAGGCATTCAGGGTATGGCCCGGACCGGCGAACTCGAACAGCTGTGTCTCAGTCCTTTTGGCCTGGTGGTCAACTTCCTGGCTCGGTCGTTTGTGGCGGCGGTAAC
>PWNM01000092.1 GCA_003557825.1 Candidatus Hydrogenedentota bacterium
CGGAATTGCAGGCGCAGCATGAAGCCGGCAATCCCCGCGAGGATGCCCCCGAGGTACTCGCGCAACGGCTTGACGCCGATGCCGAGCCGCAAACCTCCTCCTTCCGCCCCAAGGTGGCCTGGCGCCATCGGGATAGCGCCCTGCCGGTCGACACCTCCTTCAGCATCCTCTGGGACGACGATGCCCTGGTCTTCGACCTCTATTGCCGGGAACCGGACATGGCCAACCTGGAAATCGGCGCCAATGTCTGGGAAGGCGACAGCGTGCTGATCTTTCTGGAAACACCGCGCCACAGCCATTATCTGATCCAGGTCGCACCGGACGGACGGGGGTTCGATGCCGATCGGAACGCCTCCGGACGCCTGCTGCCCCGGTGGTCCTCCCAGGCCGAGGTCGAAACTCAGCTCCTTGAAGACGCCTGGCAGGTGCGGGCGCGGATACCTCTGGCCGTCATCGGCGACGACGAGGAGTTCGGCGATCCGCTGCATTCCGTCGTCGCGCCGGCGCCGGGACAAGGGGACTGGTTCTTCAACGTCGGCCGCACACGCGCGCGCGACGGAAGGCGAATGCAGCGCGAAGAGGGTTACGCCCCGTTCGCGTTTTCTCCGACCGACGAGCCGATGCATCTTGAGGAGGTTTTTCCGCCACAGTATTTCGCTCGGCTGGTCTTTGAATCCGAAAGGCCGTAAAATAGAAACTGGGGATGCCATGTGGTTCACTGAATATAGACATCTCTTGTTTGTTCTCTAAGTTTTCATTTTTTCAAAGAGGAAAGTAATATGAAGAAAGTAATATTTGCCGTGATTTTATTTGTCTGTATGACGTTTTCGGTGAGTTCTCAGGCTGAGATGCTGGAGATTGTGAAGGATGGTGAGACTCTCGCGCCGATCGTCTTGTTTGAAAATGCCCCCCCAAAGACCGCCAGAGCGGTCCGGGAACTGGCCGAATATATCGAGAAAACAAGCGGTGCGCGGCCGGAAGTGATCGAAGGCGTCCCCGACCCGATCCCGGAAACGGCCATCTGGGTGGGGTACCAGCCCGTCATGGACGATCTGTTCCCGGATCTCGTTTTTGACTTCGAGCACCATGAGGAAATCCTGATCGCGGCGAACGGCAGCCATCTTGTGATTGCGGGCCGTGACCGCTGGAACCCCGAACACATGACTATAAGTATCAGACGCGGGGAAGTCCACGGTGTGCAGATGGAATACGGCACCGTGAACGCGGTCTATACGTTTCTCCAGGATCACCTCGGCGTGCGCTGGTTCTGGCCCGGCGAATCGGGTGAAGATGTGCTGGAAAAGGCCACCATCGCCTTCGAACCGTTCGAGTATCGACATCATCCGCAGTTCCGCTCTCGAGCCGGTGTTTTCGCTATTTACACAATTTCACGAAGGTTACGCGGACACGAATGGGCCCGCTACCAGCGGTTGCAATTGGACTCGCTCTCCTTCCAGGCGGGGCATCCTTTCAGCAACTGGTGGGAGCGTTATCATGAGACCCATCCGGAATTTTTTGCGCTGCAGCCCGACGGCTCGCGGGGCGGCGGCGAAAAACCCTACCCCGGTGCACATACAGTCAAAATGTGCAAGTCCAACCCCGACCTGTGGGAACAATGGCTTGATAACGTCGAGGAGGCCCTGGAGCGCACCCCCAACCGCCTCTCCTTCGGCGCGAACGCGAGCGATAGCTGGCGTTCCGGCTACTGTATCTGCGAAGACTGCCTCGCCTGGGACCATCCGGAAGGAGAAAAGTTCACTTATAACTGGGAGGGAATAGGGCAGAAATACGTGGCCATGTCCGACCGGCAGATCACCTTTGCCAACACCCTGGCGCGCAAGCTCCGCGAGCGCTTCCCCGAGCGGGACGACCTCCTCGTCTCCGCCATGGCCTACGGCGTGTCGCGCACCCCGCCGGTCGAGGCGGTGGCCGACGACAACGTACTGGTCTCCGGGGTATGGAGTTTTCACAAGCAGCCCAATGAGGAACACCGAGAATGGCTTGTCGAGTGGAGCAAGGTTACCGATCAGCTCGCCTGGCGTCCGAACATGAGCAGCCGTGCGGGCTGGCATAACAACATGCCCAACATCTCACCGCGAAGCGTTATCGAGGATATGCGCTTCGTCGCCGATCATGGTGTGATCGGAGTGTTTATTGACCAGTTTTATGGTGGCTGGGCAGGCCAGGGACCGCACTGCTACATGCTGGCGCAGATGGCGTGGAACCCCTACGCCGACGGTGAGGCGATACTCGAGGACTACTACCAGCGCGCTTTCGGTCCGGCCGCCGGGCCGATGAGAGCTTACTGGGAGATCATTGAGCAGGCGGCGGACCAGATCGTTTTCGAGGGCCAGGCCGAGCGTGAGGTGTGGAACGAAGAATTCTTTGAGAACGCCTATGCCGCCATCGATCAGGCGACCGCCGAGGCCGAAGCCGAGGGAACACCGGCTCACGTTGAACGCATCGGGTTTGTACGCGTCGGGCTGGAATACCTGCGCCTGATGCAAGAGATGCAGCCGTTCATTGACAGGGTCAGGGAGACCGATCAGGACGCCGAGGCCATGGCGGCCGCCCAGGCTCAATGGGACGAAACGTGGGAAAAGATAAGGCAAATGATGCGCGAGCACCCCTTGTCGCTCGCACCATTTTATGTCATGCCCGGCAGCAGCCGCTTGCAAAAATACAGTCCAGACCAGTTCGATTGAACCTTTATCCTGTAAATCCTCAGTGAACCACGTTGATTGGTGGTTCCTACCGCCGGGCTTGTCCCGGTGGAGGAGTATTTATGCACGACAATAACTTTGACACCCCCCCCCACGGCCTTGCCGGGATGGGGCGGACCCATTTGTCGTGCAGAAATACCGCTCCACCGGGACAAGCCCGGCGGTAACGTGTTTCCCTGAATACCGAATACTTCCCCCGGGAGAAACGGTGTTCACTGAATATATACAAAATTTTGGACGTGGTTCACCGAATATCTATTTACGCCTTACGCCGAAACAGCCTCAACCCGCACGGCCACGACGGTTTTTGGTATGACGTTAGTATTTTTCCCCAGTTTTTCACTGAACGAATGAGGAGGAGAACAATATGATCTTTCATATAAAGAAAGAAATTTTGTCGAGGACTGTTTTCGTATCATTTACTGTTGTGTTCATGACTCTACTCGTTTCAAGTTCTTACGCTTTGCAATTAGATTTCCAGCGTCAATATCAGCTTCTCGAGGTCGAAAGGCAGTTTGCGCGGGAAGAATTCGCCGAAGCGCGAGAGTCTTTTCAGCGATTGGCTGAATCCGCCGGCTCCGAGGCCGAGAGTGCTGCATTGCTGGCGCGTGCCGCTGTCGCACTGGGGAACCAGGAAGAACAATTTGAATCGGCCATGCAAGAGGCTAAGCATCTGGAACATGAACCAGGCAAAATCTATGCAATCATATCGCTGAAGGCGCTGCAGTCCGACTGGCCGGGTATCGTTGAGCGATTTGGCGATGTGAATGTGGATGTGGATGAGTGGGAAGAAGTTCGGCTGCCCGCCCGGCCCCGTGGCTCTGAGGAAGAACTTCGCACCTTGTTTTTCTTGAAACGCGGGCGCGCTTTCGAACAAACCGGTGATTACGAACGTGCCGAGCAGGATTTGGCTGCTGCCGCCGACCTCATGGCCAGCGAACACGCCCGCGCTGAACCCAGTTTGCTAAGTCTTCTGAACCGTCTGGCAGAATTGCGCACCAACCAATTGGATGACGCCGAGGGCGCCTTCGAAGCCAACAAGCGTATTGCGGCAAGCAGTACGAGCAGAGGCAGTTGGCTTTTCTTTCGCGGGGTGATCCGGGCGGGAGCGTATTTGCGCGAACAGGAGCGATTTGGCGAGGCCATCGAGATGATTCAATCGATGAATCCCGCACAACTCAATCCTCGAAGCTCTTGGTTTGGTAACGGCATGCTTGCACTCGGACGTACATATTGGGCCGCAGGCAAGCTGGATGAAGCCGAAAAAACTTATGCGGAAATGCTGGAAAAACCCAATCTTAATCCGCTATTCATACCCAGGGCGGCACGCTGCAGGGCGGAAGTCCTGGCTGAAGCCGGCAAAACCAACGAAGCACTGGAGGCCTACCGCGCCTTGCTCGAAATGGAAGACATCGGCGACGAGATGCGCGAGCAGGCGACATCGGCAATCAAGGAATTGGAAACCGATAACTAAGTTTTAAAACGTAAGTCACTTTTTAAACTTTGTACATGAGGAGAATGAATAAAATGATGAGCAGAAGTACAGGAAGTTTAGGCCAGAAGTTTTTTCTATCTTTTGCAATTTTATCGTTTATCGTTGGCGGCGTTGGTTCGCATGCCGCGTATGGGGAAATCGTTTTGGTCGAAGATGGCCAGTCGCGGGCGCCCATCGTTGTGTTTGAGGATGCCCCCCTGAAAACCGCCCGAGCGGCCCGGGAACTGGCGGAATATATCGAGAAAACAAGCGGTGCGCTCCCGGAAATGATTGAGGGCGCCCCCGACCCGATCCCGGAAACGGCGATCTGGGTGGGATATCAACCCGTCATGGACGACCTGTTCCCCGAACTCGATTTTGACTTCGAGCACCCTGAGGAAATCCTGATTGCGACGAACGGCAGCCACATCGTCATCGTGGGCCGTGACCGCTGGGACCCGGAGAATATGACGGTCAAGGACCGCAGGGGCCGGGAAATCGACGGAGTGCAACGGGAATACGGCACCGTGAACGCGGTCTATACGTTCCTGCAGGACTATCTGGGCGTGCGGTGGCTGTGGCCCGGCGAGCTGGGCGTGGATGTGCTGGAGAAGCCTACCATTGCCTTCGAGCCGTTCGAGTATCGCTATCACCCGCAGTTCCGCACTCGTGACATCTTCCATATCTATGGATTTACAAGGCGGTTGCGGGGGCACGAATGGGCGCGTTACCAGCGGCTGCAGTTGGACTCGCAGTCCTTCATGGCCGGGCATCCGTTCAGCAACTGGTGGGGACGCTTTCACGAGACCCATCCGGAATATTTCGCGCTTCAGCCCGACGGAACGCGCGGGGGCGGAGATGAACCTTACCCGAGCGCCAGAACAGTCAAAATGTGCAAATCCAATCCCGATCTGTGGGCGCAATGGCTCAATGACGTTGAGGAGGCGCTGGAGCGCAACCCCAATCGCCGCTCCTTCGGCGCGAACGCCAACGACAGTTGGCGCTCCGGCTATTGCATCTGCGACGACTGCCTTGCCTGGGATCATCCGGAAGGCGCGAGCTTTCAGTTGAGCTGGGCGGGGATTAGCCAGAATTACGTGGCCATGTCCGACCGGCAGATCACCTTCGCCAACACTCTGGCGCGCAAGCTCCGCGAGCGCTTTCCCGACCAGAAAGACTTACTTGTCTCCGCCATGGCCTACGGCGCATCGCGCCTGCCCCCGGCCGAGGCGGTGGCCGACGACAACGTGCTGGTCTCCGTCGTAGGGAACTTCCATAACCAGCCCAACGACGAGCACCGTGAATGGTTTGTCGAGTGGAGTGAGGTCACCGACCAACTTGCCTGGCGTCCGAATCTGGGGGGAGCAGGATGGAAAATCGGTTTTCCCAGCGGGGCGCCGCACCGCGTTATCGAGGACATGCGGTTCGCCGCCGACCACGGCGTCATCGGGCTGAGCTTCGATGGGACATTCGGGCACTGGGGTAGCCAGGGACCGCACTATTATATGCTCGCACAGATGGCCTGGGACCCTTACGCCGACGGGGAGGCAATCCTCGAGGACTACTACCAGCGCGCGTTCGGTCCGGCCGCGGAAACAATGACCGGTTACTGGGAAGTGATTGAACAGGCGGCGACGCGTATCGTGTTCGAGGGCGAGGACAGTCGGGATGTCTGGAATGAAGATTTCTTTGAGGATACCTACGGCCGAATCGACCGGGCGGCGGAAGAAGCCGCTGAA
>PWNM01000286.1 GCA_003557825.1 Candidatus Hydrogenedentota bacterium
CCGATTGCTCCTGACCTGGTGCAGCTTGGGCATGGGAATGGGACTTAGCGCATAGGACTAGACCTGGAGCGAATACAAACCTGTAGACGACCAGGAAAGGGAAACCAAAGAACCGGGGACACAGAGTCCTCGGATGGCCAAAGAGACTGGCGCCAGTCTTCTGGATCACGACGGCAGATGCCGCCGAATCAAGTTGCAGCCTGAAAATGCCTGGCATGCAACGACAGGAGAACTATGTCATGTCAAGAAAAGCCAAGACGACGCGGCCACGCAACAAGAGGTTTAGGTCGCGAGCTGAATTCAATAGGAGCTTTCCGAAGATTTACGCGCGTCTCAAGTCTGCTGTCAGGTTCATTGGAACAAAAATGCATCTGAGTTATGAAGACCGTGAAGACATATTATCTGAGTCAGTGCGGCGGGCCATTCGCTCATACAAACGCATTCCAGAAGATGCTGGTCAGGTTTCGTATTTAAATCGAATCGCCTATCGCGCGTTTATAGACTACATTAAAAAGATAAAGCACAGTATCGTGCCCCTGATGTGGGATCCGCGGATTGCTGAATACGTATTGGAAGGTGCTTATGCCAATACGCAGAGCCCCGACGTTTGTTGCTCTAATCAGTTCCTCAAGCGTGACATAAGAGCGGTCTTGGAACACGCCGCTCATGAGTGTCCGCTGGGAACCCAAATCGTAAAGCTGCGTTTCTTTAAGAAGTATATGTGGAAAAAAGTGGCCGCGGTCACAGGGTACGACATGAGCAAATGTAAAAGGGAATACAACCGTTGTCTGAAGTTCATTGCTTCTATCGCGCCAAGGCTGCGGGAGTACTTGTGACTCTTGCCCTGCCGATCATGACTGGAGGTAAAAATCGGGATACTTTGCGATCAAAATGACAGCTTATCCAGTCTATATCTATTGAGGGTTGGAAGGCGTCTTTTCAACCTCCGACCCTCAAGGGTCCTTGGGTAGGCGCGAAACAGGAGGGCACTGGCATGTTTGGTGATGATGACGACCTTGTCGGGAGGCGATTGGAACGGAAAGTGGTGCGAGACCGATACGTCGACCTCGCTACCGGCGATGAATTCATACAGCAGAGCATCAATGACGTACGCCGGGGAGTGGACGGGAGCATCGAATCCGTTGATGGAAACGAAATCCTCGTCCTATCGTGCGGGCACCCCCTCGCGCCCGGCCACCATCCCATTGTCCGGTGTTCGTCCTGCAGTCAGGCCTCAGGCTTCCCGGTATACGTGTGCCCGAATTGCGCCATAACTTGTCCGGTAACCGGCGCCGTTCTCTGTATGTCCTGCTCGACCCTCGCCCCGGATGGAAAACGCTACAGCGCGCCGGGGCTCAAGCAGGCCATGCAACGAGGGCTTTTTGACGGTTCAGAATTGTCCCCCCAGCGGAACGTCTTCGGCGTCAACCGCTTGACCCGGTTCCTGCAACACCTGTTGGAGTGGTGGTGATGAGCGGCTTCCATAATATCGAACCCAAGCGAAGACCCGACCGGGACGCCCAGCGGCCCCCTTTGGACCCTATGGCGCTTACGCGCCAGGCGATCGAGGAATACGGCGTTTCGCCGACGGCGCAACTGGTATCGGATATTATGCACCTCGCAGACGTGCCGAACAGCGCCCTGCACGACTGCGTCCTACGACAAATGACCGCTCTGGAGGCGGCGAAACAAGCCGGAGAGTTCAGCGAACATGTCCCGCCGCCCGACGCCTTTGACTCCGAGGACGGAATCTTGCTGGCTGTCACAGACACCCCGTCGGGCTCCGTGACGCCGGTGCGCATGATGACGCGGCGGATGCCGTCCCATACCTTGGTCGCCGGCGGTTTGGGCAGCGGCAAATCCCATCTTATCCGCATAATGCTGTCCCAATTGGAGCAGCGCCGGCCTGACGTGCCCATCATCGTATTCGACCCCAATCGCACGTATGAAACTTTCTGCGCGGACCCCTCGCGCTGGCTCTCAATCGATTGGGAAGACCTGCGCCTGAATCCCCTGGCCCCTCCGACGGGCTATCCCAGTGACCGGTGGCTCAATGAGGGGGTGGACATCTTCTCCCGGGGCGAGCTCATGCACTCCAAATATCTTCTGGCAGGCCAGTTGCAGCGTCTCATGCAACATGCGGAACGACGCGCAGCCGCAACCGGCCGGTACCTCGCCCCGAATTTGTTCGACCTGCATGAGGCATTGCGCAGCCTCTGGTGTCGCCCCGCCAGTCCGGACGAACGGTACCGGCAAAGCCTTCTCAATGTACTCGGGGGACGGTTGCGGGCCACCGGCTCCGTGTTCCATTGCGCTTCGGGCATGGAAGAGCGGCTCACCCATACGCGGGCGCGCATCTCAACCGAAGGACTGGCCCCTCTGGAAACCCTCGAATTCGTCCAAAATCATCTTACTCATTACCTATACGCGCGGCGCATGCTGGCCCCTCGGGTCGACCCGCCGGACCTGGCAGCGTTGGTGGTGCTCGAGGAAGCCCAGACCTTCCTCCAGTCCCGGACGTCCGACGCCATCCCGTATTACCAGGAGGTCTTGCTCCGGGCCCGGAACTTCGGGCTGGGCTTTGTCCTGGTGGTCCAGGACATGGGCCGCATCGACCCGACCCTCGGCGCGGCGTGCTCGAATTTCTTCCTTTTCGCCCAGCCTTCCGCTGCCAATAAACGCGCCGCCGCGAGTCTGCTCGACTTGTCCGCGCGCGAAACCGAGATGCTGAGTCGTCTTCCCACCGGCGACTGTTTCATTCGGTTCACCGCCGGTCATGACGGTTGGCCCTACCCCTTTCGCGCGAGGATCCTGCCATGACCAATAGCACTCCCCTTTCCATTCCTACCATGGAAGAACTCCGGGCCGCTGTTGTGGCCCCGACCGATTCGCCCGATCCTTCCTCGGAGCATCTCGGAGCCGAGGCAGACCGCCCCTCCACGGACAAGCGGTCCCGTCCTATTCGCCTGACGCCCCTTGCCGAGGCCTTTCTGCGCCAGGCCGTGTTACCCGGGAATCGGGGACTCGGACTGGAAACCTATTGGCAGGCCCTCGGAGTGACCTCGGGTTCCGTCAAGGGACGGGTGCGAGAGGAATTACGCCGCCACGGCTTCATCCGCATCGAACGAAAAGGCCGCGTCTCGACGGTCCACGTTTATCGAGCGGGCTATGCCTACTTGGGGGTTTCTCCGCCCAAAGGGGAAGGCGTGGGCGGAACCACGCACAAGCGTATCGTCGCTAGACTCGCAGCCCAATTGAAGAAACGGGGGTATGAGGTCCACATCGAGCAGGAAATCGGTCCGGCCCGTAAGCGGGTGGATCTCCTGGCCTTGGGCCCGCAACGCATCGCCATCGAGCTCGGACTCAGCGACGCCGAGCAGGAGGCGCGAAACATCCTTGCGGATCTACGCAGCGGCGCCGTCGATCAGGTGGTGTTCGTCGCTGTTGACCGGGCGCTTCTTCGCCGGGTAACGGACCATTTGGCGAAACAAACGGTCTATATAGACGAGAGCCATCGGGTTCGCTTTTACCTCTGGCCCGACAACGAGGAGACGACTGATGAAAAACCATAGAGCAGGATGCCTACGACGGGTCGGGATTCTCCTGGCATTCGCCTGGGCATATCACCGATTGGTGCTCGGAACGGATCACTTCATTCCGGATCCGAACGCGCGCCAGTACCTTTTGTATCTACTCATCGGCGCTACGGCATGGGGCATCGCGTCGCTGGTCGCAGACCGGCTTCACGCCCCGCACCCCAGGAGGCAAGACCATGAAGATACCGACCTCGACTGAACCGACGCAAGGCCCCGGGGCGGGAAACGCCGTCAATAGTACCCTGGCCTTGCTCGAGCACGTCTCAGACCGTTCCATTGGATGCGCGTGCCCTGAGCGAGCGCATTTCCTACAGACCTGCGGTTCGCTCTGCGGCCTTCGGGAGATGAACCAGGATACGGCCTTTTGCTGTGCCCTGCAGATGCATGACGCCGGCCCGCTGGCGGTGTTCGGAGTGGCCGACGGCATGGGCGGTCAACCGCACGGAGACATCGCGTCCCGGGAAGCGGCGTGGGCGGCCCTCTCGACAATCCTGGGCAACGCCCTCCGGCCCGCATGGGACCAGACCCGTCGGCGCGTCATGTCCTGCTTGGAGCATGCGATGGAAGCCGCCAACCAATGGCTGCTGCGCTATGCCGACAGCTATCCGGAATGCCGGGGCATGGGCACGACCCTATCCATGGCCCTGGCCATAGACGATCGGCTCTACACGGCCCATGCGGGAGACAGCCGGCTGTACCTGTACCGCGATGGGCGGCCGGAACAACTCACGCGGGACGATTCCTATCCGTGGTCCCTGGTGGAATGCGAACTCCTGACGCCGGAAGAAGCCGAGTCCCATCCCACGAATCACGTCATCACCCGCTACATTGGGGACCCGAATGGACTGGATCCGATCAGGGTGGGCGTTTGGAATCTCGCGCCCGGGGATGCGGTCCTGGCCGTGACCGACGGCGTATGGAAGGACGGCCGGCATGCCCTGGACGCCTTTCACAAACTGCTCCTGAAGGCTCCATTTAAACAGGCGTCGCTGGACACGGCGGTACGCACGCTCCTGCAAAACGCCCTGGAAGCGGGAGCCGACGACAATCTCAGCGCCGCGGCGTTGTGGATGGCTCCGGCTACGTCCGTCTTGGACGATTCGACGCAACCCAACGTGAACCCCATGGAGGAGTGAATCATGGCTGAAGGAAAATGTCCCCGATGCAATACGGCTTATGGGAAGAGCGCAAGATTCTGCAAGGGATGCGGCGCATTCCTGGGAAATGCGGATTCCTCTCCGCCACCGGAACCAGAGCCCATACCATTGACCGACAAGGCATTCGACGAGCTCTGGGATTCTGATTCGGCCCCTGGAGCATCTCGTTCGGATTCTTCTCCCGCGGATCATCCGACCTCGGACGCAGCGACTTCTGAGGATATCCCGTCTGATGCTCCGGCTTCCCCTGCACGATATCTCGTTGAGATAACCCGTCATGGAGCCGGGACCGCTGAATCAAAGGACGAGCGCATCGAGCTTGTCCCCGGCAAGGCCCTTCAGGTCGGAGCCGCCTCGGAATCGGAGCTGTGCCTCGCCGACGATCCGTATGTTTCCCGGCGTCATGCCGCGCTCGAAGTACGGGATGGCGTCGTCTATGTCCGGGACCTGGGAAGCTCGAACGGGACCTTTGTCCAAATCACCGGAGAACGGGCGGTGCAGGACGGCGATTGGGTCGTGCTGGGAACGACCCGGTTGCGCATCCGGCGGGAGGGATGAATTATGACGGTGTTTCTTGTGTCCGGGACAGCGGTAGGCGCCTATATCATCCGCGATTACATCGGGCGCGGCGGCGAGGCCCAAGTCTATACCGCCGCGGCTCCCGACGGCCGCATCGTGGCGTTGAAACAAGGTCTCGTGGGAAAAAGCCACCCGGATTACCCGGCCCATGAGAAACGCATGGCCCGCCTGCGAGCGCTCATCGGTCTTGCGCTCCCCCACGTCTGCTCGGTATTGGATGTGTTCGAGTTCGAGGGGCGGTTGTATGTGGCCCTGGAATGGATTGACGGCGAGGACCTGTTCAAACGCATCGTACGAACCGGTTCCATTCCCCCGGCAGCCCTTATCCCCCTGGCGGACGACCTGTTTGCGGCGTTGTGCGGGCTTCACCGCCAAGATATAATCCATATGGACATCAAGCCTTTGAATATCGTCACCCAGCAAGAAACGGACGGGACGTTGCGCGGCGTGGTGGTCGACTTGGGAATCGCCCATCATTGCGCCCTCAGCCGCATCACCCGGGCGGACATGCCCTTGGCAACCCCCAATTACGCCCCGCCCGAGGTTCTTGAAGGAGGCGAGACCTCCATTGGCGTACAAGCGGACATCTATTCCGCCGGCG
>PWNM01000287.1 GCA_003557825.1 Candidatus Hydrogenedentota bacterium
AATGACTGGATGGACGAAAAAGAGCTCGACATCAGCGCGGTGCAGTGTTGGACGTCGCTTGAGGAATATTACGGCGTAGTTCCGTGCACGGTAATGAGTATGTTGAGCGATCAACTGCGCTCATCGGCATGCGAGGTGGATGTCTGCGGGGCCGTAGGGATGCACGCCTTAGCCCTGGCTTCCGAGACGCCGAGTTTCCTTCTCGACTGGAACAATAACTACGGCGATGACCCGGATAAGTGCGTCTGCTTCCATTGCTCGAACCTCCCCAAGAGCTGCTTTCAAGAGTTCACCATGGACTACCAGGAGATCATCGCAGGGAGCGTGGGCAAGGAAAACACCTTTGGTACCGTAGTTGGTCGGGTAAAACCGTTACCTATGACCTTCGCACGGATTTCAACAGTGGATGTGGAGGGGATTATCTCGGCCTATCTGGGCGAGGGACGCTTTACAGAAGACCCTGTTGAGACCTTTGGCGGCTATGGCGTCGCGGAAATTCCCAACCTACAGGGCCTGCTCGAGTATATATGCGAGAACGGGTTTGAACATCATGTGGCTGTCAACCATAGCCAAACGGCCCGCGCGATCTACGAAGCTTTTGACAACTACCTTGGTTGGGATGTGTATTGGCATCAAGCATAGCGAATTAGCGGTTAGGAGGAACACCCAATGGCAGAATACGGCGTAGGAATACTAGGTGCGGGATGGGTGGCCGGCGAATACATCAAAGCCTTTGCCACCAATCCCCATACGGAGGTGCGGGCCATCGCTTCCCGTACAAAGGAAAAAGCCCAGGCAAAGGCCGCGGAGGCGGGCGTCGACTGCACTGTGTTTGATAATGCAGAGCAGCTACTCAATCAAAAGGAGATTGACATTGTCGCCATAGCAACGCCGCCGGATTGCCACAGGGAGCAGGCTGTGGCAGCGGCGCAAGCAGGTAAGCATGTTCTCCTCGAGAAGGCCATGGCGACTACTGTCGAAGATGCACGGGCCATTCGTGACGCCATCTCCGATGCAGGGGTCAAGTCGGTTGTGAGTATGGTTCTCCGATGGAATCCCCTGTTTGAGATCATCAAGGTTCAACTTGCTCAGGGGGCCATTGGGTCCGTGTTCTTGGGCGAGGTAGACTACTTTCATGGTATCGGTCCGTGGTACAAACAGTTTGCCTGGAACGTAAAAAAAGAGGTGGGCGTCAGTTCACTTCTTTCTGCGGGATGCCATGCCGTAGATGCTGTTCGCTGGTTCATGGGCGGAGAGATCGCCGAGGTCAGCCAGTATTCAACCCATGGCAAAGGGGAGGATTTTACCGAATACGAATATGCGCCTACTTCCTGTACGATTCTTCGGTTTGCCGATGGCCGCATCGGCAAAGTGACCTCCTGTATCGAATGCGTTCAGCCCTATGTGTTCCACATTAACCTTGTCGGGAGCCAAGGGTCGATACGCAACAATCAGGTCTACTCGAAACAGGCATTTCCGGGGCAGACCGGCTGGGCGACGGTTCCCACCATTTTGCCCGACAGTGGCGATGTGACCCATCATCCGTTTACCCATGAGGTCAACCATTTTCTTGAATGTATCATGGAAGGCCGCGAATCCCACTGCAATGTGGCCGATGCGTTCAAAACCCATGAAGTATGCTTTGCAGCCGATCAATCGGGTATCGAGGGGCGTCCCGTGGCTCTGCCTCTTTCGTGAACGCGGGTATTCAGAGTGGCGTGCGTTGGAGTAATAAGTCATGACCTCCATAGATGACGCCCGAACACTGGTTCTCTTTTTTTCTGTCACCTTGGTATTGGGGATCATAATCGGTTTGGGACTGGGATTTGCTCTATGGGGGATTCGTCCTCCGGAGCCGCCCCCTCCCACGCCCTATTGGACCGATGAGCCGTGGATGGAGCTCTATAACGAACCCGACGAGTTATATGAACCCGATGAGGAGGCACGTCCCGATCCGCTAGGACACCTTGTCGATGAACTGGACATCTGGCCTGCCCGGCATCTGATCATTTCGGTGCCGGGCAGAAGTCTTGATCGTGCCACCATGGATCTGCTCCGCGAGATCAAACCCGGTGGGGTTCTACTTTTACCCGATAATATCGCTTCGCGATCTCAAACGGAACAACTTATCCAACAGATCAAGGAGGCCGTGGGCTTGGGCACAGGACTCGCGGACCTTCCCCTTATCGCCATTGCTCAAGAGGGAGGCGTAGCAAACCCGCTTGCCCTGGATGATGCAGTGGGGGCCGAAGAACTGGCTGCATCCGGCAATGTAGATGAGGCTCGTGAAGCAGGACGCCGCTATGGAGAGGCCTGTGTTCGCAGGGGAATCGCGCTTGTCCTGGCTCCTGTTCTCGACATCGTAGAGGGGGAACGCAGCGCTTTGCCTCGTGACCGTTCATTCGGTCATGTGCCGGAATCCGTAATTCCGCTGGCCATGGCCTTCGCCGAAGGCGTCATGGAAGCAGGGGCGTTACCCGTTGGTAAGTATTTTCCCGGACTTGGGGTATCGCAAGATGATCCGGAATTTGGGTTTGCGTTGCTGCTGCGGGAGCGCCGGGCGCTGGAGTCAGTATTACAGCCCTTTCAATATGCCGTTGAACGATCTATACCGGGCCTATTGGTAGGGCATATTACGGCGCCGGCCCTTGACCCCGAGCAACCCACTCGTCCTGCGTCCCTGTCCCCTGTCATGTTAGCCGGTTTGCTTCGTGCCCAATGGGGATACAAAGGAGTCATTCTGAGCGACGACGCGAATGCTCGTGCCATTGCAGCAACGCGTCCTCCTGAGGCGGCTGTTGTAGAGGCCCTTCAAGCAGGCGCCGATGCGGTATTACACCTTGACCGAACCCCCTTGCGACTTCGTGTTGCCTGTAAAGCTATCGAGCTTGCGGTGCAAGATGGTCATCTATCGCGGGATCAACTGTTCGAAAGCATGCGCCGTCTCGAGTCGTGGCAGAGTTGGCTCCGCGATCCTCATCCGCTTTGGGGGGATACGTCCCAAAGCGATGAATCGGCAACAACTGAGGAAGAACCCGTCGAAGCGCCACCGCTGCGGACTCATGTGGTTCAGCCCGGCGAGCACCTTTCAGGCATCGCCACCCGCTATGGGGTGTCCGTGTCGGAACTGCGAATCCTGAACAATCTACGCGGAGACGTCATACACGGCGGTCAAACCCTTGCCATTCCGACGGAATAGGTCTAGGCATCGATTCCCAGTTCCGCCGCCAGGTCGAGGATGGTAAAACGATTCCGGATGAAACGCGCGCGCGCTTTGGCATTAATGTATTCGTCCAACGGAACTTCTAGTTGATTTCCCAACGTAGGCCCGCCGGATTCCTGGATTGCCGCTGCGATCATGACGGATGATTTGAGATCCGGTTTTACAGCGGCGCATAGTTCCTGATGCCGATCCCGAATCATGGTAAGTTCCTGTCGCAGGCTTTCCCTATCGAGGGCTTTTTCACACCATTGGGATCGAACTTCCTCGGCAACTGCCCCCCAGTCTTCGGTGATCCATTCGTCTATCGTTTCCGCTGAAGGATGGGCATCAATCAAAGCATCGATATCCATATCCGCGGGTTCGCATTCAACAACCTTTTCCCACAATGCCAAGCAATAACATGTGGCAACTCCCACCTGAACCCCGTGAAGATCATGAGGCGTTCCGTTCAACGAAGCACGCATATCAATGTAGTGCGAAATCAGGTGTTCTCCACCAGACGCAGGAGCCGATGAGCCGGCCACCAACATGGACAAACCGGACAGCAGCAAGGCTTCCATGACCGTTGCGATGGTGTCAGGGTCGCCTGATCCAATCCGATCTGTTCGGGCCAACACCTTGTCCAAAATGCCCTCGTAAAACTGGAGGGCATTAGGATCGTAATATTCCCCCCTTAGGAAATGAGCGGCGGCCCAATCGGCAGAGGCGGAGCATTTTGAAATGTAATCGGCAAAACCGGCCGCAGTCATACGCTGGGACGCTGCGGAAAACACCTCGGGATTGGCGAATACCCCCGTCAAGGGGCGACAGGGGACGGTCCGTTTAAGTCCATTTACCTTGATGGCCACTATTCCAGAAGTATAACCATTCATCGACGCGGCAGTAGCGTACGCCAAGGCGGGTTTACCGGTCTTGTCGCCCGCGTATTTGGCCAGATCACAGATGGTACCCGATCCGATACCCACAACAGCATCCACCTTTCCAATACGGGAGGTGACTTCGTCTCCCAAGGTGTCTGTTGCATCGGGAGCTTCCTCCTCAAGCACCCATTCGGAGGTCTTGATACCCGCTTTAGTCAGGGCGTCCAGGACAGGTCCAGCTGCTCCATAGGTATTCGGGTCGGCAACGATAAGGCATGAATCTATGTTTTTGGCTCGCATGAATTCGGCCTGGCGCGCCGCGGCATCGGCCCCAATGTGACAAGTCTCGATACGTCTTCGTCCGGATGCGTCGCATGCCTGGTCCAGCGCAGCATTCAGCAGTGCTTCAGAGCGTTGTGTAATCTTGGAACTGCCTTGTGGCATTAAACCTCCTCTTAGTTTTTATTGTGTACGAATTATACGCACCCGCTCCATTGCCGTTAGCGAATAGATATCCGGACGACGGTCGCGTAAAGGCCGTACTGAGCCCATTTCCCGTTGCAAGGCCAGCGCGCCCAGGTCCAACTCGGTAATCACCACCGTTTCAGTATCCGGTTCAGCCTCGGCCGCGAGCGCATGGGGTGGGAAAGCGAAGTCGCTAGGAGTGAAAATGGCCGCTTGCCCGTAGTTAATAAGAAAACTACGCAGCTGGGGCAGATTCCCTACATTGCCCGTCATCACTACATAAATCCAGTTCTCGACGGCCCGCGCCTGAGCGCAATACCGGATGCGGAGGTAGGCCTTTTTCTCATCTGTGCTGAAGGGCACAAAGATAACCTCAGCCCCCGATAACGTCAACAAGCGAGACATCTCAGGAAACTCGATGTCATAGCAAACCTGGATGGCAATCCGGCCCAGCTCTGTGTGAAACACCCGAAGTCCCGAGCCGGGGTCTATCCCCCACTCGCGCCGCTCGGTTGGGGTAACATGAAGCTTCTCCTGGGTGTAGACATTACCGCCTGGTGAGAACAAATGGGCGCTGTTTACGATACGATCGCCCTGGAGTACGGGATGGGAGCCTCCGATGATGTACATTCCATAGTGCTTGGCAAAGTAGGTAAATAGTTCAATGTACCGATCCGTGTAGTTCGCTAACTCCCGAATGGCTGAATCGCCAGGGAGATGGGGATCGAGGATGCTTGCCAGTTGCACCGTAAATAGCTCAGGGAATAACAAAAAGTGACAATGATACTCGTCGGCTGTGGCGATAAAAAACTCGACTTGTTGCTCGAATTCTTCCCATGATGCGATTCGCCGCATTTTAAACTGGGCAGCGCATACCCGAATACGGCGGACCGGTTTCTCGATAGGCGCAGCGGCAATGGCACGTCGCTCGGCGCTGTAATCGGGGTTTTCCATTTCAAGGTATGTGGCGTAGTTAAGACTTGCCTCATCGCTAAGATAGTCGAAATGGACGCCCTTTACTTCATAACCTGCTTTAAGGTGAGCGTTGAGTGCTTGATCTTTGATTTTGCCCTGCTTGACCTGCTCGACATACTCCTCGGGGGTCATGCGACCGGCATAATCACGAAACCCCGGTATACGCCCACCCGCAACCATACGCCGCAAGTTAAACCGTTTCATGACATTTTTTCGATATTCATATAGTTTTCCGGCAATTCCTTGGCCGCGATAGTCGGGATGCACGGCGATTTCGGCTCCATACAGGGTATCGCCGCTGGGATCATGAGTATTAAACGTGCCATCGCCAGTGATTTCGGCATAGGAATGCCAAGGGGAGTCGTCATTCAGAGTAACGATAAGGCACGCAGCGTATCCTA
>PWNM01000177.1 GCA_003557825.1 Candidatus Hydrogenedentota bacterium
CCGGGGATCTAGACGTTACAGCCGAGTTTGCCATCAACGAGTACACCCTGACCTACACGGCGGGTAAGGGCGGCTCCATTGACGGAGACACGGTACAGACACAGACTGTCAACCATGGCGAAGACGGTTCCAAAGTCACCGCGGAACCCGATGAGGGGTATTCCTTCTTACGATGGTCCGACGGCGTGACCACGGCCAGCCGGACCGATAAATATGTGACCGGGGATATCACAGTCGACGCTGAGTTCAAACAGGATGATGATGATGATACTTCGTCCGATGGTACTGTTACGGCTACGGTGACATACGACACAGCGGGAGGACGCAACAACGACCGCCATCTCATTATCAATGTAGAGTTGGAAGATGATAATGAGAACGGCAACCCCATTGGTGATGCTGAGATTGAGGCGACAATCCTGATTGATGGCCAACAGCCGAACGTCTTCTACGGGGTAACCGATTCCAGTGGGGAGGTAAGCTTCCAGTGGAATAACGCCCCATCCGGCACATACACGACGAACGTAACCTCCAATGATTATGGTGTTGAAACAGTAGACGAAGGGTTTGAAAAATAGAGACTCCAATCTAATCAACCAACACCGTGGCCCCCCGTTTCTGCGGAAACGGGGGCCGTTTTGATCATTGCGGTTGTAGGGGTACGGCGCCGATGTCTTGTTCGATTCCGGGGGGAAGATGGACCTCGGGGAGTTGGGTGCGGCCGGCCTGCTCGGTCTGGATGGTGAGCAGGTAGCTTCCCGCGGGAACGGGCGTAAAGACGACGTCGCCGTCGGCATCGGTAACACTCTCGGTGGGCCACCAGGGACCGCGGTCGGGGTGGGACATCATGATGCCCACGGGCTGTTCGACCACGGGTCGGCCGTCGGCATCGGTCAGGCGCATGCGCAGGGCGGCATGGGGGACAACGATAAGCTCGAGCTCGCGGGTCACGGGAGCATCGCCGGGCGGGGCCTCGTAGTAGTTGTTGGCGAACCGGGCCAGGGTGGGATCCCAAGCGCGGATATACAACCATTGGTCGGGATCGATAGCGATTCGACTGCGCCCATCGGACCCCGAAGGCGGTCCTTGCGTGACAGGTTCGTCGAAGGCATTGGGCCGAGTGGTCGCGATGGGATGTATGCCGGCCACAGGGTTTCCGTCGAGATCGACAACACGGACCCGGGCGACCTGACGCCGAGGCTCTTCCTGCGTCGGGGGCTCCTGGGGCTCCGTATCGCCAGTCACAGGTTCCGCGTCTACCTCACGCAGGGTATCCGCCGACTCGTCCGGTTCCTCCTCAGGCGGCGACTCGGCGCGACATGCGGCCACCAGGACCGCCATTATCATCAAGGTCGTGAGGCGTTGGATCATGGCGTCTCCTCTTCAACGGGCTGGGCGCCGAACTGCGTCTCGTAGAGGCGTTTGTAGATGCCGTCTCGCTGAAGCAGTTCCTGGTGAGGACCCACGTCGGCGATCCGGCCTTGATCGAGCACGATGATCCGGTCGGCCCGCAGAATGGTGGACAGCCGATGGGCGATGACGATGGCGGTGCGCCCCTCGACAAAGCGGGCAATGGCGTCTTGAATGGCCCGTTCGCTTTCGGAATCCAGGCTCGATGTGGCCTCGTCAAGGATCAGGATGGCCGGATCTTTGATGATCGCCCGGGCGATGGCCAGCCGCTGCCGTTGGCCCCCCGATAAGGTGGCGCCGCTCTCGCCGATGACGGTGTCAAAGCCGGCGGGCAAATGGGCGATAAACTCCTCGGCATGGGCCGCCTGGGCCGCTTCTTGCACTCGTTCCTCGGCATAGTCCTCCTTACCAAAGGCGATATTGGCGCGGATGGATTCGTTGAACAAGACAGTGTCTTGGGTCACGATGCTGATTTGCCCGCGCAGGCTCTGGAAGGTGACATCGCGGATGTCGACGCCGTCGATGGTAATGGAACCGGCCGTCACATCATAGAATCGCGGGACCAGTTTGGCGAGTGTACTCTTGCCCGCGCCGCTGAACCCCACAATGGCCACCGTTTCCCCTTTTCGAATCTCGAAGGTGAGGTCCGACAACACATCGGATTCGCCGGTATAGGAGAATCGGACGTTATCAAAGCGGATGACATCGCGCAGGATGGGCAGGTCGATGGCATCGGGCTTCTCGACGATCTCGGGTTTGGCGTCGATAAACTCGAAAACGCGCTCCGCGCTGGCTACGCTTCCCATAACGAGGTTGTTTACATTGGAGAGTTTGCGGATGGGGTCGAGGATCATGGCCAGGGCGACGAAGAGCGTGGCCAGGTCGCCGGGGCTGATGGCTCCCTGCTCCAGACGGTACCCCGTGGCCAGGACAAACCCGATGACCCCCACCACAAGCACCGCCTCGACCAAAGGACCGACCAAGGCATTGGCCCGAACCATCTTGAGCAGGAACCGGTACAGATTGCCGAGTTCGCGGCGGGCCCGGTTCTTCTCGTAATCTTCCATGCAGAAACTCTTGATGATGGCGATGCCCCGGAACACCTCGTTGGCTACGGAGGCCAGGGCAGCGACTTTTTCGAGAGAGCGACGCATGCTCCGCTTGAACCGCTTACCCACGTTAAGCAAGACAAGAACCACAGGCGGCAATACGCAGATGCCCACCACGGTGAGCAAGGGATCGGCCATGAGAGCCACGATCAGGAAGAACACCATCTTGATGGGTTCACGAACGACCTTAACAAAGACGCCCGCCAACCCCTGGTTGACCTGGAACACATCGTTGGTAAACCGGGCGACAATTTCGCCGGTGGTATGCTGCTCGAAAAAGCGCATCGAGCAATGGATGATGTTCTCGAACATCTCACGGCCCAGACGAACCGAAATAGACGCGCCTATGGAACCCGCAAAATATTCCTGAATAAACCGCGCGATACCGCCCAACATGGTGAGCACCAAGACAATGCCGCAGGCAATATAGAGCGCGGGCATCCGATGTTCGCGCATGGCATGAACGGCCGCCTCGAAACGGGCTTGGATGGTTGGGGGCACGTCTTCGGTAATCCCGGGCAACGGCATCTGCCGGAGAAGGGTGTTTAACACCGGGATGGATTCCACCCGTTCGGCCTGGGTGGCCACAGCCTGCATAACTTCGGCCTCTTGACCAAAGACGACCTGCACCACTCCGCCGATCCCCAGGATCATGCCGGTGAACGACAGCGCTACGACCAAGGCGAACACGATGGACACCACCAGACGGAACTTGTGGTAGAAAGCATAGCCGAGAAGTCGGCGGTAGACCGCCCAAACGCTCTGCTTCGGGCGCGATTCCATCGCACGGGCCCGTTGTTGCAAGCCATCAAGCATCATCGCCGCACTCCTCCCCTACGGATTGGCAGATGCCTTTGTGAAAAGCGCCCCGCTCTCCCCCATTTGTACCACCAACCGTCGTCATTGGCCCGTTACCTGTTGGGCCCGGGACTGCAGATCGCCGGCATGGAGGCGGCAAATCGCCAGGGCTAAGGCATCCGCGGCGTCGTCCGGTTTTGGAAGGTGTTCCAGGTTGAGCAATATCCGCACCATCTCCTGCACCTGTCGTTTGGTGGCCTTACCATAGCCGACGACGGCGTTTTTAACTTCGAGGGGACTGTACTCGGAAATCGGAAGGCCGGCCTGGGCAGCAGCCAGCGCAATAACGCCCCGCGCCTGAGCTACGCTTATCCCTGTGGTCACATTTTGGGAAAAGAAAATCTTTTCAATAACCACGGCATCCGGATGATGGGACTCGATCAACCGGGCACATTGACTATGAATGGCCTCAAGCCGTACCGCGAAATGCAGATCGGCGGTGGTGGATATGACGCCGTGCTCGATGTGACGCAACCGCGTCCCCTTGCCCTCGACTACGCCAAAGCCGGTGGTTGCGGTACCGGGATCAAACCCGAGCACCCGCACCTCAGGCTTCCATCAACGCCGCCATCTCCTCATCCGGGATGTCGAAGTTGGCGAACACGTTTTGAACGTCGTCGTGTTCCTCCAGGGCTTCCATAAGCTTGAGCACGGAATCCGCCGTTTTACCGGTTATTTGAACGGTTGTCTTGGGAACCATGGTCAACTCGGCGCTTTCGGTCGTCAAGCCCGCATCCGTAAGTGCCTGGGCAACGGCATGCAGTTCCTGCGGAGCTGTGGTTATTACACACACATCCTCCCCGGACGGATCAACGTCGTCCGCACCGGCTTCGATGGCCTTTTCGAGGAGTTCCTCCTCGTCCATCCCATTTTTGGGTACGGTGATTGAGCCGCGCTCATCGAAATTCCAAACCACAGCGCCGTTGGTCGCCATGCTGCCGTTATGACGGCTTAGCAGATGCCGGATTTCCGCGACCGTCCGATTTTTGTTGTCGGTTAATACATCGACGATCAAAGCGACGCCGCCGGGGGCATAGCATTCATACCGGACTTCTTCGTAACTGGTTCCGTCACCGCCGCCGGTCCCCTTCTGAATGGCCCGTTCGACATTGTCCTTGGGCATATTCTGGGCTTTCGCCGCCAACAGCACTGTCCGTAAACGCGGATTCATTTCGGCATCGCCGCCGCCTTCACGGGCCGCTACGGCGATTTCCTTGGCCAGGCGGGAAAAGATTTTGCCGCGCTTTGCGTCGGCTGCGCCTTTTTTCCGTTTGATGGTACTCCACTTGGAATGACCGGACATATAACGTGAATCTCCTTGGCGTGATCATTGAGTCGACCGATAACATTACCTATTTTTGACACCCCTTAGTGTAGCAGTTTTCGCCGTACCCGCGCAATAAAATCCATGCCAAGTTGAACCCGGAGACCATTTTCCGTATTGTGAATGGGGCGTGTTTCCGGTTAGGATGTGCGCCTTTTTGTTTGTGTATCGGCCATACCTCTACCCCTGTGGACTCCCGGGGGAACTGATGTCGTGTTCTGGGGATGAAGCTTGTGCAGGAACGTATGACCATATTAGAGTTTTGGAAAGAAGGATCCCATGCCCATTATGACGGATGACAAACTGGTTATCGGGTTGCCGGCAGGTTCGTTGGCCGATCCCAATCGAGGCGGTAGCCTCGTTGCCCTGTTGAAAAGTGCTGGATTTCCCTCCAAAGGGTATGACAAGGGAGGACCAAGCACGTTTCCTATCACCCCGTTCCTTGTGGGATGGGATGGCCGGCCTCAGGAGTTCGGCTCCCAGGTGGCCATCGGTGAAATCGACATCGCCATTAGCGGCCGCGACTGGATGCGCGAGCGCCAGCTTGAGTTTCATTATGAATACGGCCAGGAAATCGACATGACCTGTGTCCGGTCCTTGGGTCGCGGCAATGTGCGCATTGTAATCATAGGGCGCAAACCCGAAAGCGCCAATGGCGTCGATGCCTATTTAAAGGAATTGCTGAGCCACAGACCACTGGTTACCATGGTTTCGGAGATGCCCTATCTGGCCTATGAATGGTTCCGTGAGAAAGCCGAGGCGCTGGGGTTCGGCGGTTCTCATACAACGTTTTCGGTGCAAAAGTTCAAAACGCCCCCTAAAATCCAACAGGGTATTGTGATTTACGAGACATGGGGAAAAACCGAGGCAAAGGTCGCCAATGAATCGGTGGATTTCGGACTCGAAATCACGCAAACGGGCAGCGCCATTCAGAACTATGACTTGGCCATACTGGACGAGATCATGCGGTCCGAGACCACCATTTGGGCCAGCACCACGCTCAAGGACCATCCGGTGAAATACGATCTGGCTCGTATGTTTTTGCTCAATCTGTATGGCGCCATCTACGCGGAAAACAAGGTGCTGGTCTTCTTTAACTGTAAAAAACAGGATCAGGCCCAGCTCACGAAATACTTGGAGGCGAACAACCTTTTTGGTGATGAGCCGACCATAAACGAAGGCGTCAATTTCATCGAATTCAGCATACAATTGGA
>PWNM01000310.1 GCA_003557825.1 Candidatus Hydrogenedentota bacterium
AAAGGGCAACAATCGGCAGGCCACCCAGAAGGAGCCGGAGCAAGCCAGGCGTCACGAATCACCCCGCAAACAGCAGCCGCTATTCTGCGCACAGGCAAGCAGCCGATTTCCGATATCCAGGCCCAAACTAGATCTGCTTATGAGCCTCTCGTAACCCCGTCGAAGGACGGATCATCAGTAAAACGACCGAATTCGTCTCTCCCGGGACAGACCGGTTCAGCGATGGAATCCGGAACGCCCGCGTCGGCAGCAGCCAAGGATGGGAGGACTCCTGCAGTGCGAACAGGACCAGCAGTTTCGTCATCATCATCGGCTGACATGATGTCCACACCCTCGCAGCATTCCCCAGGAGAGCTGGGAGATGTCGTTACGCGACTCGCGGCATCGCTTGGTATGTCGGAACGGGCAGGTGATATGATGGCTTTGTTGCCCAGACATATCGCCTTACCCGAATCCGCCGTACGTGTGCTGCTGCCCCTTTTGACCATGCGGGGGAGTCTGGGCCCCGATCTGGATGCTGTTCAGGCTCTTGTGAGCCGCGCCATTGCAGCGGAGGCCATATCGCGCGACATGGGTGAAGCCATGCTCCGCATCCTCAATCAAGTCCTTCCTCAGCATGCAGAGGATCTTCGGTCCACGCTTGAGCAAATGATTCAACGCACAACGGTCAGTACAGAAGCCCAGTTGCTTCGCATCGCAGTTGAGAGTGGGGAAGCAACGGAAAGGTTAACGGAGCTTCATGCTTCGTTACGCAGTCAGATCACATCCCTTCGCCAGAATGGGGACTTCCTTCGATTTCTTGCCGGACAAGGTGAAAGCGCTCGTTTTGAGACGGCAGTGGACCAAATTCTTGAACGCTTGACGGGCGTTGAAGTGCAAAACTTGCGTGGTACGGCACATACTTACCATTTCGCCGAGCTAGCTTTTCCGCCGGGCGCTCCCATTGAACAGGCCCAGATCCATTTTTTTGAAGGGTCAAGCGGTAATAAGAGCCGGCGTTTTGGCGCCAATCACGCTTCGATCGTTTTTGACTTGGAAACAAGCGGTCTGGGCGAGTTATGGATCAACCTATCGATTAGGGCTGATCAGTGTACCTGTCTGTTTCGGGTCAGGCGTTCTGATGCGCTAACAGCCATTGAGGCCGAAAGCGATGTCTTGGCTGTGAAACTGGCCGATGCGGGCTATCCCGGCGCCCAAATACGAGCGACACTGTGGGATGGAGATCGTATTCGTGAAACGGCACGGCTGATGCAACAGTTCTCTGGTATAAACGTGAGCGGTTAAAGTCATGGAAAATCGCAAAAAACCGCGTCGAGCCGTAGCTCTTCGTTACGATGCCCAGAATGAACCCGCCCCGAAGGTTATCGCCAAGGGCGACCGACTGGTGGCCGACAAGATCGTCGAACTGGCCGAGCAGTACGGCGTACATATCCATCATGATCCCGATCTTGCCGCGCTACTCGGATCCCTCGATGTGGATACCTACATCCCCGAACCGCTTTACTTGGCGGTGGCAGAGGTTCTGGCCTTTGTCTATCGCCTCAATGAAAAAGTGCAATCCGATGGGACGATTACGCCGTCAACACCTCGACGTCCGTCTGGGTGACAAGAACGGTATGCTCCCATTGAGCGGATAGGCTCCCGTCAACCGTTACAACCGTCCATCTGTCTTCGAGTGTTCGACATGCGCGACTTCCGGCGTTGACCATGGGTTCAATAGTGAAGACCATCCCCGGCCGCAACACTGCGCCATGCCCCTTCCGCCCAAAGTGAAGGACCTCCGGTGGTTCGTGAAACCGGATGCCTGTACCATGGCCAACATAATCCCGCACAACGGAGTATCCGGCATTCTCGACATGCCTTTGAATTGCATGGCCAATATGGCCGATGGTGTTGCCGGGTTTGACTTGCTCGATGCCGTTTTCCAATGCGGAGCGAGTTACATCGATGAGCCGTTTGGCTTCAGATGAGGGGGAGCCGATGCAATACATGCGCGATGCATCGCCGAAATACCCGTCCAAAATGGAGGTCACATCAACGTTCAGGATATCCCCTACCTCGAGGATGCGGCCGTCAGGGATACCGTGTAGAATCACGTCATTGACTGATACACAGACGCTTTTGGGGTAGCCCCTATATCCAAGCGGCGCAGGTATGCCGCCATGGTCGCGGATAAAAGCATCCACCCAGTTATTAATGGTATTGGTCGTAATCCCCGGCTTAAGGCGTTCCGCGACCATGTCAAGGGTCTGGACAGTCAACTGACAGCTCCGGCGGATTCCTGCGATCTGATTGTCTGTCTTGATTACGATCCTACGCGACATCTGTGTCATTTCCCGCTGCCGCCCGAAGCTCCGGATCTGATCGCAGTCGGGCTATCGTCTGCTCAAGCCGTCGTTGGGTCTCATCGAGTATAAGAGCGGATACGTCCACTTCATGGCACTCATCGAAGTCCAGGTAATACACAAAACCTCGAGGGGCATCTTTACCATGCAAGACTTTCTGAGCCAAGGCGTAGATACGAACCTGCCAAGCGTAACGGTCCTGTTTCCATGGCGCATGGTGACCTGTTTTGTAGTCAACCACCGACCCGTCTTCGAATACCAGGTCGATTGTCCCTGCAATCAACGACTGGTCGAACCTCAGCACAAAAGGCTGTTCGCGGATGCACCTCGCATTGGAGACCATGCGTTGTCCAATTGCTGAATCACGAAAGGCTTCGGCCCGTGCGTGTAGGTAAGGGCGCAGAAGCCGCGCCGCTTCAATGGAATCACACTCTTCTCGCAATATGCCTTCGATGAGTGATCCGAGGTCTTCATCCAGGTTCCACTCTTCCAACAATCGATGCAACGCAGACCCTCGCGTAATGGGATCCACTCCCGGAAGGAGCGGCGAATCCCTCTCCCCATCATCATCCGTTGGAGGCGGCAGCTCGGCCATCAGCGCTGCTAAGGTACCGGCGGCGAACCGATTTCGAGTGGATGCTGTGCGCGGTATAGGCGTGACCTGTTCAAAGAGCCTGTTCGTGTCGAGGGATTCGGACGGTTTGTCCTTTTGTTGATAGACAAGCTCCCTATGGCATGCCTCGCGAAAAACCTGGCCTTTCCAGTCGGTACCTTTAATCATTTCACCGTGTTTGGCGGACCCAATAGGCCATTCGGCATCAAACAAACCCTGCCACGAATTACGGTCTGCGTTGGTACCCATGCCGAGTATTAGCCGATCCCGGGCGCGGGTCATGGCAACATAAAGCAAACGGAAACGCTCGGCTTCCTCTTGAGCCGCTTCGAGTCGCTTGATCATGGTGACCATAGGGGAATCCTGAAACTCCCCGTATTCGTCATCGATTTTTGTTGCCGGGCCTAATTCACGATCTACCAATATGGACGGACTGTGCCGGTCACCCTGGTGTTTTGCGCCCAGATCACCTAAGACGACGATGGGAAATTCGAGTCCTTTAGCGTTGTGGATGGTCATGATGGTTACGGCATTGGCATCCTCTACATCAAGGGATGCTTCCCCTTCGCGGATGTCCCCGTCGCTCACCATACCCACATACTGGACAAAATCTGTCAATCGTGGTGGGCGGCTCCGGGCGAAATCATCGGCCAAATCCACAAGCTTGCGGACATTCGCCGCCCGTTGGGTTCCTCGAAACTGAGGTAGCAAGATAGCTTCAATAGCCGTTCGGCCGAGTGCATAGCGCATGAACGAGCCCAGTGGAAGTGCAACATGCGCTTTCAGATCCAAGATCAACTGCTGCGCGTGGTCAAGTTCAGCGCATGCCGCACCGCCATGGAACGCCTCCAGGAGACTCCCATGTTCGCATAATTGTATGAGGGTCTCATCGGATAGTCCGGCCATCGGCCCTCGTAGAAAACCAAGTAGACTCAGTTCGTCTTGGGGATCAACGACAACGCGCAAAAGGTTGGCCATGTCGATGATCTCTTGCTGTTTATAAAACCCTCTTCCCGCGACCACCTGATAGGGAATGCCCTGTTCGCGGAGTCCGCGTTCAAAAAGGTGCACATTAGAGAAAGCGCGGAGCAAGATGGCCACATCACCAAATTGGGCGGGGCGTTGCTCATCTCCTACAAGGAATGGGTTGTCGGGATCGCAAAATGAAGCAATGCGCGATGCGATGAGCGCGCCTTGATGGAGACGCTGTGCTTCGGCCTTGGGTTTCTCCTCTTCTATTTCTGGGACAAGAAACTCTACTGACGGCTCACCCACCTCCGAACGATGCGGCCGCATGGGATGATAGGTTGGCTCCACCGCTGCCAAGAGATCCGTGCGGGCGAAGAAATCGTTCACGAAAGCTAACAGGCTTGGCGTGGTGCGGTAGTTCTGGTCAAGGTGAATGATCTCGCGGTTCTCATGGGCCTGTTGAAATACATCCACTTCTGCGCCACGGAAGCCATAAATGGACTGTTTGGCATCACCAACAATGAAAATCTCCAATTTCGGATTGGCTTTGCCAAGAAGCGAGATAATTTCGTACTGAATGGAATCGGTGTCCTGAAATTCATCGACAAGCAAATGGCGTATGCCCCTCGCCACTCGATTTCGTACGTCCTCCCGATCACGTAGCACGTCCCGCACCATGATGATAAGATCGTCAAAATCGAGTGCGCTCTGCATGCGTTTGGCGCTTTGATATGCATCGGATACGTTGCGATAAACAGCAACCACAGCCAAGGTCAACTCAGCGGCATCACGTTCAAGGTCCGGGGCCATGGATGGGAGCATATGGTTTTCTCCCCATCTCTTAACGGCATCCTGAACCTTGGTGAGAGTGGACATCATGCCCCCGGGCCAATTTTTCGATGAGCCACGGCGACCATTCAAGCCGCCTGTGAGCCGATTCAGCGCCTGGGCATATGCCTCTTCCGAATCCGCGGTGTCGAGAGTATTGAAGGCGGAGACCATTTCCTGGCGTAGCTGTTCTCGACCATCATCGGGATTATCGCAGAGGCCATCAAATTCGTCTAGCTGTCGTCGTAGCATCCGAGCGGTTTGCCGCCTTGATGCCAGTTTCATGTGCCCTAACCAAGCCGCATGGACCGTTTGTCGCCACAATGCCAACAGTCCATCCCCGTCATTTGCCCCGTTAAAGGCATATAAGGCCTCTCCCGCCAGTCGGTCGGCAAGAAGCCTTGCGATATGTTGTTCCAAGGAGCTTACGCCAAGACGTTCTATGACGAATTGGGAATTTGCATCCTCTGCAAGGAGTAGACAGTGGATGGCGTTTCGGACAGTCTCCTGACGCAACAACATGGCCTCTGCTTCGGTCATGAGGGTGAAATCCGGATCGAGCTCAAGGCTCAGTGCTTGTTCTCGAAGCAAGGCTGCGCAGAACGCATGGATGGTGCTGATGCGCGCCGTATCGACCCGGCGGGCGATATGGCGCCAATGGTTCATTACCTCACGATCTTCGGTTGACTCCATCTCACGGCATTTCCGGCGCAGTCGCTCCCGCATCTCGGCGGCGGCGGCATCGGTAAATGTAATCGCGACGATAGACTCCAGCGGAACCTGGTGGCGACCCAATAGCTCGGCAAGTCGTTCGATGAGGACCGTGGTCTTACCCGAACCCGCAGCAGCATCGACGCAAAGGTCCGTACCAGTAGTCTCGATGGCCAGCCTCTGTTCCGGGTTCCAGGACATCAGGCGTCCTCCTCCCCGCTTCTATCCTGCTCCTTGCCATCGTTGCTTTGCTTTCGCTCGATGCGGGCCTTTTCATGACGACAGGCATGCTGGAATGGGCAATAGGAGCAGACTGCGTCCTTGGCAGGTGTCGGGGGAAAGCGGCCCTCTCGAATGGCCTTTACACATGTGGCGATGCGTTCCGTTGCCGAGTCAAGGCTTGCCTTCCAACCGTCTTTGGGCATATC
>PWNM01000359.1 GCA_003557825.1 Candidatus Hydrogenedentota bacterium
AGTTGTCCGACATTACGGTCGCAAAGCTCCAAATCGGCCATAAGACCCACTTCAAGCTCTCCCACATCTCCCCCTATGCCCAAAAACTCCTGACGTTGTGTAACGTCCCCAGCCTTGAAACCATCCTGAGCGAGTAAAACCCCCGAAATCACTACAGGGCAATATCATCCAGAATCAAAGTACTCAACTTCCGTTTCCATGCTTAAGCCTCCCGAGAAGCCCGGCTGAAGCCGGCTCCATTTCCAATTCATCCCTTCACACTCCGCCTAGGCGGATGCTAAGGCGGCGTCGGCTAAAGCCGACTGGAAACAGTAGGCAGAGGTTCTAGGGGTACAGGGTGATTGGGGAATCTGGGCTAAAGCCGACTGTCAGGGCGTTGCGGCCTGGGATGGCTCAACACAAAGACACCAAGAACACAGAAGAACAAAAAGAGCCTCACGCGAAGCCGCGAAGGGTTCTACAGAAAGGCACACAGTGCACGGGGGGATTCCTGTCAGGAGGGCCGGGGGGATTTGGCGGATTCGGGCGGGGTGTCTTTGGTATGATGCGGGGCGTGATAGGGTTGATTCGGGCGCAATGAGCGAGGCGAGGATGATGATGGGACGGGTGTTGATAGCGGGCGCGGTGATGATGGCGATGGGATGGATGGGTCAGGCGGAGCCACCGGTGCATGCATTGATTCTGAGCGGTCAGAACAACCACGATTGGCGGAGCACGACGCCGGTATTGCAGGAGGCTCTGGAGGGGACGGGGCGGTTTACGGTGACGGTTACGGAAGCGCCGGAAACGCTGACGCCGGCGGACCTGGATGGGGTGGACGTGATCGTGAGCAATTGGAATGCCTGGGGCGAGGCGGCCGTGACGGATTGGCGGGCGGATTTCCGGGAGGCCTTTTTGGCCTTTGTGCGGAACGAGGGTAAAGGGTTCGTTTCGGTCCATGCGGGGTCGTCGTCGTTTTTCGATTGGGAGGAGTACCACGATTTGGCCATCACCACGTGGGATCTTGATCGGATGGGCCACGGCGCGGTGCATGCCTTTCCGGTTCGCGCTACGGAGACCGAGCACCCCATCACGGCAGACATGCCGGCCTTTGTCACCCATGACGAGTTGTGGCATGACGTCCCCCTTCATGATGAGGCGGAGATATTGGCCTTGGCCTATTCGTCGGAGGAGCACGGCGGCACGGGCCGGGACGAGCCCATCCTCTTTGCCCGACGCTATGGGACGGGCCGTTCGGTGAACCTGCTGCTGGGCCACGACGCGGCGGCCATGGCGGTTCCGGCCTTTCAGGCGCTCTTTGCCCGGAGCGCAGAATGGGCGGCCACGGGGGATGTCACCGTTGGCTGGCCCGAGACCGGTTGGGAGAAGGCTTCCGGCGAAGTGGCGTTTCGGTGGAACGGGGCCGAGGTCTGGCGGTTTCGGTTTGGCCCGGAGGAGAACAAGCCCTATTTTGACCCCGTCTCGATCGGTGGCGGGCCGAATCTGGTGTGGAACGCGCCGCCGGATCACAGTTGGCACCATGGGATCTGGTTTTCGTGGAAATATCTGAACGGCGTGAACTATTGGGAAGAAGAACCGGACACGGGCCGACCTGCGGGGCGAACGCAAGTCGTCGACCATGAAATCACAACACAGGACGACGGCGCAGCGGATATCCGGCTTGCCCTCGAGTATGCCTATGAGGGCGACGTGGTCTTGCGTGAGGATCGGCGGATCGCTGTATCGGCTCCCGAAACCGACGGCGCGTATCATATCGATTGGGACGCCCTTTTCACGCCGGTGGGCGGACCGGTCGAACTGGATCGCACGCCCATTGAAGGGGAGCCGGGCGGCGCACGGGGCGGCGGCTATGCGGGATTGTCGGTGCGACTGCAAAACATGGCGAATCCCCAGATGATTCATCCCGATGGGGCGGCGGCCATGGAAGAGGAGTTCTTCGACTTCGACGCGACGGCGGCGGCCTACAACGGAGCATTTGGCGGGCGTCCCTACGGTATCGCCATCGTACCCTGTCCCGACGTGTTCGACGGCCCCACGCCGTGGTACGGCATCAGCGTGCCGGCGATTCCCTTCTACTATTTCAGTCCCGCCTACCTGTTCCGGGGTCCCCAGACCCTCGAACCGGACGAAACCTTGCGGTTACGGTATCGCATCGCGGTGCGGCCCGGCTATTGGGATGCCGAGCGGCTTCGTGATTTGGAAAACACCATGAAATCCGACGGGGATGGCCCGTCGCCGGGAGAGTGACGATGGCTTCAGTGGATGTATCAAGACGACAGTTTCTCAAGGGCGCCGGGGCCGCGATGGTTGCGGGTCCGACGATTCTCTCGCGCAGCCTATGGGGCGCCGAGGCCCCGAGCAACCAGGTGGGGCTGGCCCTTATCGGCGCAGGCGGCCGAGGCAACGGGCTCTTGGGAGAGCACCTGCAGGTTCCCCATGCCCGCTTTGTGGCGGTGTGCGATTGTTATCAAGACCGCCGCGAACGCCTCAGCAACGCCCTAAATGCCCACTACGGCGACACGAGCGTGCAGGCGTACGCGGATTTCCGTGAGGTCCTCGAACGGGATGACGTAGACGCCATTATCGTGGCCACGCCGGACCATTGGCATGTGCCCATCGCCATGGCGGCGTCTCGAGCCGGTAAAGATATGTACGTGGAGAAACCTCTCGGCGTGAGCATGGAATGGGCTTGGGCGTTGCGGGAGGAGATCGAACGGAGCGGCGTGATATTCCAATACGGTACCATGCAACGGTCGATGGAGCCCTTCCGGCGGGCCTGCGAGCTGGAGCGTAACGGCTACATCGGCAACGTGGAACGCATCGAGGCATGGTGTCCCGATATATCGAGCCAGTACGAGCACTTCCACGTACCCCGGCTGGGTTGTACGGAACCGGCCGATCCGCCCGAAGGGTTCGACTACGACATGTGGCTCGGTCCCGCGCCCGAAGCGCCGTATACCGTCGACCGCACCACCTGTTTCGGCGCATGGCACATCTACGACTACGCCCTGGGCTTCATCGCCGGGTGGGGCTCCCATCCCCTGGACATCGCCCAATGGGGGCTCGACATGGACCATACCAGCCCGGTGCATTACGAAGGAACCGGATCGATCCCCACTGAAGGCCTCTACGACACCATCGAGTCGTGGGACGTGACCTGCCGGTACGCCTCGGGGGTGACCATGCGCTTGACGGACCATCGCATCGCCCAGGACATGGTCACTGCCTACCGCCCGTATATGGACCACGGCACGACCTTCTTCGGCGACGAAGGGTGGGTCAGCGTCGATCGGGGTGGGGGCCTGCATGTGAGTGACGAGCGCTTGCATGAAGTAGAACTGAAGGACGACGACGTTCACCTGCGCGACCCGGCCACGCATGCCCACGATTTCGTTGATTCCGTGCGGCATCGGCAACCGGCCATCGCGCCCCTCGAAGCGGCCATTCGCTCGGACACCATCAGCCACCTCAGCGATATCGCCATCCGCCTGGGCCGGTCCATCACATGGGATCCCGAGCGGGAGCGGATCATCGACGACGCCGAAGCAACGGTCATGCTCGACCGTCCGACCCGGCCCCAGTGGCGGCATCTGGTCCGGAACGTGTAGAACTGCAGACGGACCGTCCATTTGATGCGCCCCAAAGGGACGCGGGTATAATGGGGCAGGTACTATGATCAGCGGATGGGGTCGGCCGCGCCGTTGCGGGTGACCGAACAATCGAGGTAGGCGCAGCCCGAGGGCCGCGCTGTGGAGTAGAAGGGGATCGCAATGAAGCTGAATCAACTGTCGTTGTTTCTGGAGAACAAACCGGCCCATCTGAAAACGCCGTGCAAGGCGTTGGGCGATGCGGGCATAAATATCCTGACGTTGTCCCTGGCGGATACCCAGCAATTCGGCATCTTGCGTATTCTGGTGGCCAATTGGAAAAAGGCGAAGGAAGTGCTCGAACGGGCGGGTTGCGTGGTCAACGTGACCGAGGTCGTGGCCATCGAGATCGATGACCGTCCGGGGGGGTTGGCCAAACTGCTCGATACCATCGACGAAGTGGGCATTAACATCGAGTACATGTATGCCTTCACCTTCGGCCGGGGCGATAGGGCGGTGATGGTGTTCCGATTCGAAGACCACGATGCGGCGATCAAGGTCCTGCAGGAAAACGGAATCAGCCCGGTCGAGGGCGTCGAGTTGTACGAACGCGGGTAAATCCGCAAGGGGAATTTGACACCACCGCGGGGCGGTCCGTACCATATACGCTCGAACGATGCAATGGGTCACAGAAGCGAGTGTCCGCGTTAAAGCAGACCATCTCGGCATTTGGGGATAACCACAGGGGCCAAGTCCATGCGCGATCCCATTCCTCCCACTCGATTTGGATAGGCGTGTGCGTGTCGGACGAGAGCCTGGCGATAGAACGACGATGGAGAATGCAGCATGCAACAGCAGCAGAAGAAGTTGAGTGATTACGATACCAGCAAACAATTCGAGGCGAAGGTGATCAGCAACGAGCGGATTACGCCCGAAGAAGCCGAAGCCGAAGTGCGTCACATCGTGCTCGAAGTGAACGACAACGCATTTGAGTATCACCCCGGCCAGAACATTGGCGTGCTGGTTCCGACTGACGGCGAATTTGGTAACAAGGAGCATTTCCGGCTCTATTCCATCGCGAGCAGCGAGGGGGGCGAAGGCGATCGCAAACAGTTCGCTATCGCCGTGCGTCGGTGTTTCTATATTGATGATTTCAGCGGCGAGCGCATGAAAGGCGTGGCGTCCAATTACCTCTGCGACCGCAGCCCCGGCGATACCATCCGCATCACGGGCCCCTACGGCGGCGCCTTCGAACTGCCCAAAGACGAGAACATCAACCTGCTCATGATCGGCATGGGCACGGGCATCGCCCCCTTCCGGGCCTTCGTCAAGCAGATCTATGCTGAAAAAGGCGGTTGGAAAGGCAAGGTCCGGCTCTTCTTCGGCGCGAAACGCGGCCTTGAGCTCATCTACATGAACGATGTGAAGAACGACTTCGCCCTCTACTACGACAAGGATACCTTCCAGGCCTTTGAAGCCCTGAGCCCCCGTCCCGCCCTCGACGAACCCGTCGCATTGGACGAGGCCATCGAGCAGCACGGCAAGGAGGTGTGGGAAATGGTGCAGGATCCCCTGACCAACGTCTATGTGGCCGGTCAGGAAGGCGTGATGGAACGGCTCGACAAGGCCATGGGCAAGTTGGCCGGCTCGGAAGAGGTCTGGCAGCGCAAGAAACAAGACCTGAAAGACAAAGGCCGCTGGTTCGAGCTTATCTACTAACCCCGGCCTCACACCCCAATCTAATTCGGCCCTGTCTCCAATCGAGGCAGGGCCTTTTTCGTTAGGCGGCGTCGCCGTGGTGCTCGGCCACAATCGTGCAGTCAGGCATGGCCGCGTCGAGGGCCTCAATCTGGTCCTCGGTCAGCCCCAATCCGACCACAACCAGCGTCTCGAGGGTGGTCATATCCGTCAACAGATCCAGGCCAATTACCGTGAACCCGGTACCTGTCAGGTCCAGGTGGGTCAGCCCCTCAAGGGTCACCAGGGATTCGGCGGCCTCGTCGAGGACCGCCTCACACCCTTCGAGAGACAGGGAGGTAAGGTCGGTCAGGGATTCCGCCAACGTGGCGACCCCGGCATGGGTGATGGCCGCGTCTCGGAGGATCAATTCGCGGAGTCCCGACAACGAAGCGATGTGCTCCAATCCCGCATCCGTAATGTTAGGACTACTAATAACGAGCGATTCAATCCCATCATACGCATGTATTGACGCTAATTCATCGTCAACCAAAACACCGTTTTCTAACAATAATCCCTGAATAGAGTCAGGAGCCAACGCGCCAAGAAAAGCCAAGTTGCGTTCGC
>PWNM01000486.1 GCA_003557825.1 Candidatus Hydrogenedentota bacterium
GTTATCGAACCGGTCTTCGAGGCCTTCAACAAATACCTGGGGTACGATGTAACCCCGGTGTAACAACAAGGAGCGCAAAAACGCTCCATGTTGAAAACATAAACCGCGGCATAAGGGCTAATCACTCATACGTCGCGGTTTTGTGTGCTCTCGGCAGGGCGCACGCAAGAAGAGGCTCCTCCTCATAGAAGAATCGCCGGAATCGCCTTCATCAGGATCTGTATTGTATTGATCGAATTGGGATACTTGCGACGGTTCGAACAGGCCGCCAACTCACGGCCTTGGGGCGTGGTAATATTTGGTACCGACGGGCAGATGGGCGTATACTGTAGGGGCGATTTGGCCCATGGATTGAAACGAGTTGGAAAGGCATATGGCGCGCGGAGATCACATTAAGGTTCGGCGGTACGGGTACTCCCATCATGGCATTGACCTGGGCGATGGGTCGGTGGTGCATTTTGCGGGACGTGAACGGGAAAAGCAGGATGCGTGTGTGCAGCGGACGCCGTTGTCGGTGTTTGCCAAAGGGGGCCGAGTACGGACGGTGGCCTATCGTCGGCGCGATCCAGCGGACGCGGTATGCGCGCGGGCGCTGAGTAGTCTGGGCCGCGTGGACTATGACCTAATCCACTCGAATTGCGAGCACTTTGCCCGGTGGTGCATGACGGGAAAACGGCGAAGCCATCAGGTTCGGCGGGCGCTGTACACGGCGGCGGGACTGGGCATCTTTACGGGCGTTGTGGCGGCCAAGGGCATTCTGACGGTGTATTCGTGGCGGCGGTTTGGGCGAGGCTGAGGCAATACGCTTCCCGCATTTCGATGCTTTCGCTGAAAACTGTGAAATTGACCTCGCGGGAGCGGTGTGGCAAAATACGCTAATATCCACCTTTTCGGCAATATACCTAACCGGCACAGCGGCGTTCCGCCGTATGACTTGGGGAGAGAGGCGATGTTTGGAATCGAAGATCCGGGGATCTGGCTGGCCTATCTGTTGATTATCGTAAGTACTCTGGTATGTGTCGTTTACGGTATCGTGAATTGGAACAAGGACGGCCATGAGACCCCCACGGAAGAAGACGTGGAATGGGCGAAGACGGAAGACAAAATCGGGGATGAGTTGTAGGCGAGCCTTAGGTTTCGGGGGCAGTCACATAAGGGGGAATTGGAATGGATATCAGGGTGCTCGCCATCGTGGCGATCTTGTATTTGGGCACCATTGGTTATCTTGGGTTTCGCGGATATATGGCGACCCGGTCGACGTCGGACTACATGCTGGCGGGAGGGAGTATCCATCCCTATGTGATGGCCTTGTCCTACGGCGCAGCGTTCATCAGTACATCGGCCATCGTAGGATTCGGCGGCGCGGCAGCGGTGTTCGGCATGGGGGTGTTGTGGCTGACGTTCCTTAATATCGCCGTGGGGATTTTCATCGCCTTTGCGGTATTTGGCAAACGGACCCGGAAGATGGGGCATCACCTGCAAGCCCACACTTTCCCCGAGCTTTTGGGCCGTCGGTTCAACTCGCGGTTCATCCAGGCCTTCGCGGGGGTCATCGTCGTCCTGTTCATGCCGCTCTATGCCTCGGCGGTGCTCATCGGGGCGGCGCGTTATCTTGAGGGGACCTTCGCCGGGGTGAGTTTCGAAATCGCCGTCACCCTGTTTAGCCTGCTCATTGCGGGGTATGTGGTCGCCGGCGGATTGAAGGGCGTCATGTATGCCGATGCCTTGCAGGGCTCGCTGATGTTCATCGGCATGTCCATTTTGATCGTGTTCACCTACGTGCAGATGGGGGGCATCAACACGGCTCATCGGAAATTGGACCAACTCCCGGCGGACGTGGAAGCGGGATATCAAGAACTGACGCCAACCCTTCGCGCCTTGGCTCCGGAAGGCCTCGACGATGATGCCCTGCTGGGATGGTTTACCGAGCAGAGCACCCTCTTCCGCGGGGCCAATCCCTTTGAAGACGAGGAGGCCCGAGCAGCATTTGACGCCGAGCATCCCGACGCGCTCGCGATAGGCGGACTGCTCGAAGCCCATCCCGTGTTGCGGAGTAAACTGGCTATCGACCAGCTTCGGCGCGGCGGATTTCAGGGTTGGACACGCATGCCGACGCGGGGAAGCAGCATGTTCTATGTCTTGGTAACCAGCATCGTTTTGGGTGTGGGTATCGGCGTGTTGGCCCAGCCGCAGCTGGCGGTTCGCTTTATGACGGTAAAGAGCTCACGCGAACTTAACCGGGCCGTTTTGGTGGGGGGCGTTTTCATCCTGTTTATGACCGGGGTTGCGTTTATGGTGGGCAACCTGTCCAATGTATGGTTTGCCCGCCCGGAAAACGGCGGGACCATCTCATTGGCATCGGTACCTGGGGGCAATATTGACCTGATTATCCCGTCTTACATCAACAGCGCGTTGCCATCGTGGTTCGGAGCCGTGTTCATGTTGACGCTGCTTTCGGCGGCCATGTCGACGCTGAGCTCGCAGTTTCACGCCATGGGTACCTCTATTGGCCGCGACGTGTTCGAGCGGGGCATATTGGGGTCGTATGAACATGGCAGCACGGTGATTATCACGCGAATCGGGGTTATTCTGGCCATTTTGGTGACGGTCGTGTTGTCGTTCATCTTGCCCGCCGGGATTGTAGCGGCGGCGACGGCGATCTTCTTTGGGCTCTGCGCCTCGGCCTTCCTGCCCGCTTTTGTCGGGGGGCTGTTCTGGCGTCGGATGACCCGAGTCGGGGCCATCGCAAGCCTGTGTGTCGGATTCGGGATGAGCTTTTTCTGGGTGATGTTCGTGCAGATGCCCAGCGGACGGCTGCCGGCCATCTTGGCGAACGCACTCTTGGGCCAGCCGACCCTATTGCCGGACCCGGTAATGGGGATCCACTGGAACTGGATCGAGGCGCTGGTGGTGTGTTTGCCGCTTTCGGCGTTGACGGCCGTCGTAGTGAGTCTGTTGACGCAGCCCGAGCCAGACAGCCATCTGGAGCTGTGTTTCAACGGACAGAAAAGCACATCGAAATAATCGCTTGGCGCCACGCCTGAATGGCGCTTTTGCGTGCCCAGGAATACTTTTTCATCCCCTTTCTGGGAGCAAAGGCTGTCATCCTTTACACGGTCCGGGGGCGTGTTGTAGACTAGATGCTATATGAACATGCACCATATGTGGATGCAAATGCACAAAATTGGATCGATGACCTTTCGGAATCCGTGTAAGCGCACAATGTCGCGAAACATGCCTGCGCCGGCTCAAACGGATTCGCTACTGATGCGTTCACGCCGCTATCCTCGGTAGTTACGGTTGTATTTCCCCGGAGGTTTATGCGCAAAGTATTGACATATATTCGGTGGGGTTCACTTGCCGTCGTATTAATTATATGCAGTTGGCTTTTTTGGCCGGAACGGCAGGAGGCGGCTCACGAAGAAGGGCGCGAAGTGGAATACACCATCCGCTTTGCTCCGGGGCAACAGTATTATCCGGGGTCCGTGCCGTTCGGAATCGGCGAACCGCTGGAAGGACTGCGGGATGTCATCCGGGATTACGAAGAGGAAAACCCCCATGTGCGTATCCGGGTCGTCAATGTACCAGGCGTTCGCGAATATCTGGTCACGCAGCTTAGTAGCGGACAGGCTCCCGATATCATCAACGTCAATGTGGAAGACGTGTGGGTGGATATCCATAAGGGATGGTACCTGCCGCTGGACTCGTTTTTGGAGGCGCCGAACCCCTATATTCGAGACTTGGGCGATCCGGATGTGCCGGGGTATGATGAATGGTGGGACATGTTCGAGTACCAAGCGATCAGCCGGGGAAAAGCGGCTCCCGATGGGAAGAACTACACCATCACCTACGACATGATCGAGACGGGGATCTTCTACAACAAAGATATTTTCGAAGAAGTAGGCATCGAGCCGCCCACGGACTGGGAAGACTGGATGGAGAGTATGGCCCGCCTCGACGAGGCCGGGTATATTCCGTTGTTGATGGTAATCGACTGGTTTAACGGCTGGGCTTCGGACCTGTTCTTTGATCAGCTCTACTACGATATTCTGCCGGGCATCGATTTACTGCAAGATCCCGTGCGAGAGCAATACCTCGAGGGGTATTTGGATGCCGACGAGATCACCTTTTTGTTTCAGAAGGGCTTTTTGACCCATGATGACCCACGCTACCGGGACGTGTGGCGTATCATGCACGATTTCCGGCAATACTGCAACCAAAACATCAGCACCTTTGACCCAGTGCGGGAATTCGTAACCCAACGAGGGGCGATGATCTGGAGCTCGAGCCTCTTTGCCTATCGCTTGGCCGGCGATCCGCAACTCGAGTTTGACTACGGGGTGTTTTACTTGCCCCGATTTACGGAGGAAACGTCCGAATTTGCGTCGGACGTCGAGATGTGTGTGATAGGTGGCTCGGGAACCCAGCTCGAAGTAACCAATACAGCAATCGGCGATACGGATCCGAGTTTGTCGATGGAAGAGCGGATGGCCGAATCCGAGCGTCTCAGGGAAGTGATGAACTTTTTGCATTTCATCACTCTGCCGGAAAACTATGAACGCATTGTTAATGAATATGCGTGTATGATCCCGAATATCAAAGGGGTCGAAGTATTGCCCCCGCTAAAGCCTTTCACGGAGATTTTGGAGCGGCGCTATACGACAACGAAATGGGTCGGGAAGTTCGACCTGCGTTTTACGGAGATTCAACGGCGAAGCCTCGAGCTGTACTTGAATGACAGCATCGACCTGGATTCCTTTATGAACTGGCAAGTGGACAACCTGCGCATGGCCACCGAGAATCACATCATGCGTAAGGAAGATATCGATTTTGAGACCATGGAACGGGAATGGGAACGGCGCGCGCCGTTACGTGCCGAATACGAAGGCATGCCCTTTGAGCAGTAAACCGCGAACAGGGGAAGAACATCGGCCCGCGGCGGGGCGGAAAGGTTCGTTTTCCCCGGGAGCAATAATATGAGACCGATACTGACATATGTCCGTTGGATAACCCTTGCATTTGTACTGATGTTCAGCGCCTGGCTCTTCTGGCCCGAAGCCAAAGAAGCGGTCGAACGGCCGGAAGACGCGCCGGATGTGGAATATGTCATCCGCTTTGCGCCGGGGCAACATTATTTTCCCGGCTCGGTTCCCTATGGAATCGGCGATCCCCTTGAGGGACTCGAGGAAGTCATCCGGGATTACGAAGCGCAGAATCCCCATGTGCAGATTCGTGTCGTGAATGTGCCGGGGGTGCGCGAGTTCCTGGTGACCCAGCTCAGCAGCGGACAAGCCCCGGACATCATCAACGTCAACGTCGAAGACGTGTGGGTGGACATTCATAAGGGATGGTATGTCCCGTTGGACAAGTTCCTCGAAGCGCCAAACCCCTATATCCGGGAACAAGGGGATCCGGATGTGCCGGGCTATGATGAATGGTGGGACATGTTCAAATATCAGGCCATCAGCCGGGGAAAGGCCGCGCCGGATGGCAAGAACTACACCATTAGTTTCGACATGATCGAAACGGGGATCTTTTATAACAAGCGTATCTTTGAAGAAGTCAGCGTCGAGCCGCCCGAAACATGGGCCGAGTGGATTGACATTATGGCCAAGATTGATGAAGCAGGCTATATCCCCATGTTGATGGTAATCGACTGGTTCAACGACTGGGCCAAGGACCTCTTTTTCGACCAGCTTTACTATGGGATTCTACCCGGCATTGATCTTCTGCAGGATCCGGTGCGCGAGGGATATCTGGAAGGATATCTCGACTCGGACGAGATCACCTTTCTATATCAACAGGGTTTTTTTACCGATGCCGATCCGCGATACCGGGACCTTTGGCGGATCATGTATGAATTCCGGCAATACTGCAATCAGAACA
>PWNM01000391.1 GCA_003557825.1 Candidatus Hydrogenedentota bacterium
AAACACAGAATTGAGGATCTCGTTAAGACGCACATAAGCTTGCCGTGCGATGATCTGGCGTTCGGCTTCGAAGTTCGGCATAGGATTCCTTTTCCCTTGGTTTTGAACACGGAAGAACAAGTTGAGGAACGTCTAGAATATATCTCCAACATGCGGTAACGCTCCACTCTGACTCCCGAACGGATGCATGGTATCCCTTAATATTCATCAATGCTGCGGATTATACTGGCGCAGCCCTGTGAAGCCAAATCAAAGCATTATTCCTACACTAAAGGGTTAGCGTCCCCAGTAACTCCGCATGAAACCTGCCGTTTGTGGCGATGACGTCATGGCGATCGCCAAACACGCGAATCTGCGAACCATCCATACGACTGACAACACCGCCGGCCTCCTCCACGATGAGCACGCTGGCCGCATAATCCCAGGGTTTGAGGCCGACATGGATATAGGCATCCGTATCAGCACAGGCCACGGAGCATAAACCGATGACCGCCGCACAATGGCAACGGATCTGACCGACTTGGCGCATCAGTTCGGAACTTACCTCGAGGGTACGAGCCCGGACATGACGGCCTCCAAAATCCACTTCGAGCCGCGCAAGCTCGACGGATGGTACATCGGAGACGCGAATGAGCTGACCGTTGCGTAGGGTCCCTCCTCCGTGCTCCGCAAGAAACAGGTCATTGTCGATGGGCATCATGACACCCGAAGCGCGAATGATGCCACCCTCTACAAATGCCAGGGAAATGCCAAAGGCAGGATACATGCTCCGAACGAAGTTTTGCGTACCGTCAATGGGATCCATCACCCAAGCGCGCAATCCGACCTCTGAGGGTATGACATCGCATCCCTCTTCCTCGCCAATAAACCGGTCATGGGGAAAAGCCTCGGCAATGCGTTGCTGGGCCTGTTGTTGTACCGCCACATCCACCTCAGTGACCAAGTCATTGGCATCCCGTTTGGCGCTGATATCCACCGTATGCCGTTCGCCGTAACGGGCGCGCACGTAATCGGCCAGTTCACGCAAAAGCCCCTTGATGAAGGCGGTTTCCTTGAGCGTATGCGAAGCTTGCACTGGGAGGGTCACTGAGCAGTCTCCCACTCTGGTAAACGGCGGAGGGCTTCCTCGACATCGTCGTCGGTAATGCGGGCGGCGTAGACGGTCCCGTCACGGTTGATTAGAAAATAACACGGGAACCACCGGACGCCCAACGCCTTTTCGGAAGCTTTGCCCATGTCTTTGGCAATGGGATATTGAATGCCTCGTTCGGTAGCGATTTCCTCCATCTTCTCCGAACCGGTAGTCGCGCAGATTCCCAATACGGTCACGCCCCGGTTGGCGTACTCCTCAGCCAAACGGTTGTTCTTGGGAATGGCGCCCAGACAGGGCTGGCACCACGTGGCCCAAAAATCGATGACAATGATACGTCCTGCGAGGTCGTCCAGGCTGGTTATTCCATTCTGCCATGCCTCAAGGGTTAACGGAGGCAGTGGTTGCCCCATAAGGTCATCATGGTTCGTTGCATCATGGTCGTTCATTCGGGATCTCCTCGTGAATTACGGACTACAGCATACACATTCGCCCCATCGCGCCACAAAACCATGCCTCTTTCATGTGCCTTCCACCCCCAAAAGCGCCCCCCACATTGCCTTTGGTTAAAAAGTTCGGTAGACTGCCCGTGGTTCAATCAAGGAGGAGATACAAACATGCTATTGCGCTATGCCCAGATTTTTGTTGCAGGACTGTGTATTATGTTGGCGGCGACCGGATGCGCCCGTACCGTCGTACAACAGGAAACCAGAGTGAGGCCCTCTGTCATGAACACCCCGTACACCGAAGTAATTGCCCATCGTGGCGCCAGCGCCTACGCCCCCGAAAATACCCTTGCGGCTTTCCAGCTCGCAATCGACCAAGGAGCAGACTGGTTTGAACTGGACTGCTACCTCTCCAAAGACGGGGAGGTCATTGTTATCCATGATCCCACGGTGGACCGGACCACCGACGGAACAGGCGCCATAGCGGACATGACTTTGGAGGAGTTGAAGCAACTGGACGCGGGCTCGTGGTTTGACCCGAAGTTCGCCGGCGAACGATTGCCAACACTCGACGAGTCGCTTGAGTTGGCGAAGGGGCAGGTCGGCGTTCTCATTGAGATCAAGAACAGCGATGACGATAGCGCCTTGATGCGGGACATTCAGGAAGGTTTTGCCCATGTCCCGTCTCTCGATGAAGGCCAGTATCAGGAGCTAATGGAGCTCATCGAGGCAAGCGGTACACGAAATCTCCCCTTGACTGGGGCCGTGATTGACATCGTACGCCGCCTGGAAATGGAAGACGAGGTGGTAATCCAATCGTTTTCCTCGATTGTCTGTGCCGTCGCCTTGCACGAGGCGCCCGAAATCACAACGGAGCTGTTGGGGGGCGGCAGCCCGGACCAACCCGAACAGTGGGAAAACTACCTCCGGATGGGGCATCTTTTCGGGGTCCATGGATTTAACCCCAACCATGGTCTGCTGACGCCGGGAAGGTTGGCCGCATTTCACGCAGCCAACAAAGCAGTATCGGTATGGACGGTGAATAACCCTGACGACATGGCCCGGTACGCCCGTTGGGGAGTAGATGGAATCATTACCGACTATCCGGATGTGTGTCTCGAAGCCTTAGGCCGGTGACCGGTATTGTCCGACAACGACTACTGGTTATCACAAAAGAAGGATGCCAGCGATGAGACTGGGTGGACCCCTGTTTGAACAATGCCCCGATCCGGAATCATGGGTGAAGTCACACCAACGCGCCCAATACCGCGCTGCCTTTTGCCCTTTGCCGCCGGATGCGGATGATGCCACGGTCAAGGCCTATGCGGATGCGGCGGCTGCGGCGGACCTGGTTATCGCCGAGGTGGGAGCTTGGAGCAACCCCCTCGGACCAGACGAAGCCGCCAGCAAAGCGGCCCTCGAACACTGTAAGCGAAGCCTCGACCTGGCGGACCGTATCGGCGCGCGGTGCTGTGTAAACATCGCCGGATCACGGGGAGAAAAATGGGACGGACCTTGCGCGGAGGATCTCACCGAAGAGACCTTCGACCTGATCGTAGAAATGATGCGGGACATCATCGATACGGTCAAGCCCACACGCAGCTATTACACCCTCGAAACTATGCCCTGGATGATCCCGGACAGCGCGGATAGCTATGTAGCGGTGTTAAACGCTGTGGATCGCAAGGCCTTCGCCGTGCACTTCGACCCGGTGAACCTGATCAACTCGCCCCAACGGTACTTCAACACAAAAGGCGTTATTGATGAGTTTGTGGCGAAACTTGGTCCCCACATCCGATCCTGCCATGGCAAGGACATCGCCCTACGGGATCGGCTCACCACGCACTTGGACGAAGTGCAACCGGGGTTGGGCGGTCTGGACTACGGAGCCTTTTTGCAGGCGGTGGCCGCATTGCCCGAAGACACGCCCATCATGCTCGAACATTTGACCATCGAAGAGGAATATGTCGAGGCGGCCAATTATGTCCGGTCTGTTGCGAAAGCCGAGGGACTAACCTTATAACCGAGATATTCGCACAAATTGCGCTGAGCCAGGGAACGACATCGGCGCAGTTGCATCAAACAGGAGCACATCTTTGAGTGATTTAGGAAAGGCAGCCCGCTTGCACCGCATCCTCGCGGGCCACACGCGGCGCGTGGTCACAGTTGCCGTTGACCATATGATCAACTACCCGGTGGGATTCCCCCAGGGCCTGCGCAACCTTGCTCATGTCCTTGCGCGGATAGTCGAGGGCGGCGCGGATGCGCTAACTATGAACAAGGGCGTGGCAATGCGACTCATGAGTCCCCATGCGGGACGAATACCGCTCATCATCCAGTCAATGGCGTTACGGCCCGAAGATCCGATTTTTGCGGACACAGCGACGGTGGAGGAAGTACTCGGCTTGGGCGCGGATGCCATTGCGGTGGCTATGTTTGTCTATGGCGACGAGGAATTGGCCTATATCAAGCATCTGTCCAAGGTGGTCCGGGAGGCCGAAGCATTTGGGCTGCCCGTTATCCCCCATATCTACCCGTTAAGCAGCGGCGATGAACGGCATACAATTCTCCATGACCCCGAGCATATCCACTACGCGGCTCGGGTGGGTTTCGAGATGGGATCGGACATCATTAAGGTACCATATACGGGCGATGTGGCCTCCTTTCGTGACATAATCGCAGACATCCCGGCGCCGGTGGTGGCCGCGGGCGGTCCCCGGTGCGATACGTTGGATGAAGCGATGGCCATGCTGCGCGACATAGGGCAAACCGGAGCCGTGGGCGTGACCATGGGCCGGAATGTGTGGGGATTTGACGACATCCCTCAGGTGATAGGTCAGCTTAAAAAAGCCATTAACGAGGCATAATCCAGGGCACGGAGAACCATTGCATGACAGTGCGCCAGATCCACATCATTGCGCGCGAACAGGCGGCATTGGTTGACGGAGAAGCCCTTCCTCCCCTTGCGCCGAATGCCATCCGAGGCCGAACTTTGACTACGTTGATCAGCCCCGGTACGGAATTGGCCTTCAATTATCAAGGCTCGGCCTTTCCTACTGCGCCCGGGTATGCGGCGGTCTTTCTTGTTGAGGAGGTGGGATCGGGAGTCACTGCTTTCAGGCCGGGAGATCACGCCTTTTGCATCGGGCCCCATCGATCGGTTCAACAGGTTTCCGAAGCGGACGCCGTCCGGGCGCCTGAGAATCTGCTGCCGGAACAAGCGGTCATTACCCGACTGGCGGGGGTTACCATGACCACCCTAATCACCACCAAGGCACGGCCCGGCGATAAGGTCTTGGTGACCGGAGCAGGGCCCGTGGGTTACCTCGGCGCACAGCTTTTCCAAACCAGCGGTTACGATGTCTATGTAGTTGATCCCGATGAACGACGACGGGAGATTATCCAAGCGGCGGGCGCAAAGGCCGTGTTCGCCGAGGTTCCAGTCGAAGACCCCACGCTAGCCGGCCACGTGGCCCTCGTGCTCGAGTGTTCGGGCCATGAAGACGCGGTCTTGGCTGGATCGCGTATGGTCCGCATGGGCGGCGAGGTCGTGTTGGTGGGGGTACCCTGGAAGCAGTGCAGCGAACAGACGGCCCACGAATTGCTGCATGCTGTATTCCATCGGTATGCCGTTTTGCGAAGCGGTTGGGAATGGGAACTGCCGCTCCACGCGACCCCGCAATGTCCGCATAGCATCTATTCCGGTTTTGCTACTGCCATGCAGTGGATAGCCGAAGGTCGTATTGCCATTGGGCAACACATCCACATGGTCAATCCGCAAGACCCGCAACCCGTGTATCAAGCCCTTCTCCAACGCACCGCACCAGGCCTATTCCAAGTGTTCGACTGGAGCGCTCTGGGACAATAACCCGAGCCCCGTATGCTTAAACGCCCGTCCAGTCGGCCGACTGGACGGGCGTTACATGCAAGATGAACTTCGGCTTAATGTTACCCAGCTTGATGGAAGATCAGGGGGCCTGCCCCGCGGGAACCGTCGGGGAGGAATGTAAGCGCCGGATCAACATAGGACGCTTCCCGTCCTTCGGTTCCACGGGTACGTCCGAGAAAGTCAAAGTCAGCGGTACCGCTCTCATTGGCGTCGCGGGTAGCCAGATAATAGGCGCGCAATGCCAGGGCCTGATACATATCGGGCTGTAACTCAGCCGGCAAGGAGTTCAAGAATGTCGCCTCTTCCGGAGGAGCAACCACGCCGAATGTGTTTTCATTGGGCCCCACGGAGATGAGCACGAAAGCATCGTATCGGGGCGCGACCAACGAGCTCAGATGGTTTGTGCCAAGGGGCCATTCGGTACCGTCCCAAATATATTTACCGTTAAATTC
>PWNM01000039.1 GCA_003557825.1 Candidatus Hydrogenedentota bacterium
AAGCGGCTCGAAGATAGCGTTGCCAAATCGGACGGCGAAGATGTTTTGCACGGTCTCCTTGCCCAGATAATGATCGATTCGGAAGATTTGCTCCTCCGCCATTACGGATCGGATCCGCTCGTTTAAGACCCGTGCCGAATCGAGGTCTGTTCCAAAGGGTTTTTCAATAACCACTCGCGACCAGGGATCGGCGTCCGCGTCTTGAATAAGATCGGCCTCTCCCAGTTTCTCGATAATCGGACCGAAGAACTCGGGGCCTACTGAGAGATAGAACAACCGGCGGCCGCAGAAACTGTGTTCCTGCTCGATTTGCTCAAGCCGAGTACGTAATCCGCTGAAATCGTCTTCTTCGGTGAAATCCAACCGGTGGTAATACAGGTTGGTTACAAAAGGATCGCACGAATCGCTGTCGCCGTGCCCCGTCCGCGAATGCTTTTTCAGGGCCTCGCACATTTCCTCTCGGAACAGGTTGTCGCCCTTGTCGCGTCGCGCCACGCCAACTACGGCGATTTCTGGAGGCAAATACCCGGCGCGCCAAAGGTTGTAGATAGCGGGGATCAGTTTACGTCCTGCCAGGTCTCCTGTGGCGCCGAATATCACGATGGTGGCGACGCCTTCCCGTGGGATGTGATATCGAGAGGAAGGGCGTTGGTCTTCCGTTGTAGGCAATCCGTTCATGGGTACTCCTTGTCCCGTTTGGGGTATGGGTTATCCTCTTGGGAATACAGCATAGCCGGGATGGCGTCGCGTGTCCAATACTGTCTGAAGATGGAACCTCCCACCCGCATATGCTACCCTGTTCGCGCCCCTCGTGGCGAGGGAGCGCAAGGCACAGGAGCGCGTTATGCCATTTGAATTCACGAAATTACACGGACTGGGGAACGATTACCATTTTATCGATTGCACACGTTTTCAGATTCCCGATCCCGAAGGCCTTTCCCGTCGCATGAGTCACCGCCATCTTGGTGCAGGGTCGGACGGGATCATTCTCATTCTGCCAGGCTCGGAAGAAGCGGAATTCACCATGCGAATCTTCAATGCGGATGGGAGCGAAGCCGAGACCTGCGGCAATGGCATCCGCTGTTTCGCCAAGTATGTGTATGAACGGGGTATGGTCGATCAAACTTCGTTTACGATAATGACAGGTGGTGGGCCCAATCGCGTCGAGCTAACCGTCGAGGATCGGAAAGTGGTTCGCGTACGCTCGAATATGGGCGCCCCTCGATTTGATCGGACCGAGATTCCTATGGAAGGTCCTCCAGGGCGCGTTCTCGAGGAGCCCCTGGAAGTCGATGGCTATACCTTTGCCGTCACGTGCGCCAATATTGGCAATCCCCATGCCGTTGTGTTTGTGGACGATGCCACGAAGATACCCCTCGCCGAATATGGGCCGATGATTGAAAACCATCCCCGCTTCCCCAAACGGACCAACGTCGAATTCGTCCATGTCATCGATCGGAATAACATTGTCATGCGAATTTGGGAACGGGGGAGCGGTATTACCATGGCAAGCGGCAGCGGATCGTGCGGCGCTGCCCTGGCGTCGATGATTACCGACCGAGTGGACCGACGAGTCAACGTTCACTTGGTTCACGGCGAACTCACCATTGAATGGGCCGATGACGGCAATGTGTATCAAGAAGGCCCGGCTACCGAGGTTTTCACGGGCGTCTGGCCCGAATAAAGGGGCAGCAGGGAGGAGACTACCCAATGGGCATTCGAATGGGCGTATTGCTGTCCGGCGGCGGCACGACCTTACAGAATCTAATCGATCATATCGAGGCCGGAGCGCTGGACGCTACCGTGGCCTGTGTCATTAGCTCCCGTGATGACGCTTACGGCTTGGTACGCGCGAAAAACCACGATATTCCCGCCTATGTGATAAGCCGTAAGGCTTATGGTCACGATCTGGTCGGATTCAACCAGGCTATCTGGAAGCATCTACGAGACCACGAGGTCGAGCTGATCGCCCTGGCGGGATTTATGAGCCTGCTTGAGATTCCTGCTGACTATGTCAACCGCATCATGAACACCCACCCCGCATTGATTCCTGCGTTTTGCGGCCAAGGCATGTACGGCCATCATGTCCACGAAGCTGTTCTGGCCTATGGAGCGAAGGTCTCCGGCGCGACAGTCCATTTCGTCAATGCCGAATACGACAACGGCCCTATTATATTGCAGGAAGCGGTTCCCGTTGACGAAGATGATACGCCCGATACCTTGGCTGAACGGGTCATGGCCCTGGAACGTAAACTCTACCCGAAAGCCATCCAGCTATTCGCCGAGGGGCGTCTTCAGGTAGAAGGCCGCCGCGTGCGAATCCTTCCGGCTACCGCCGAATCGGAGCCGAGCTGCAGGTGAGCCATGCGCCAAGGTATGCTAACAACACAGTTCGCCGGATTGGTTCCGACTGGCGGTGTTGGTCGTAATGGAAGGAATGGTCACTTGGTATTTGGATACGCATATGCAGGCATTTGACCATGATTTTGTGGAGGATACTCTTGCCCGCTTACGTCGGTTGCAGGATGAGGCGCAACCGGGCGATGAAAGCGAGACGGTTTCGGCTGTGGTAGCCCACCTGGCAGCCTCGCTTCGTTATACCATGCGGCGTGGCGTCCAGCGGCCCGTGCGATGTACCTGGTCTGCGCGGCACTTCTGGCGACCATTGGTTCTGAGGGGAATTGTTCCCGTGTCTCCGCGGTTCGATGTCGCTCTGCCGGGCGACGCCGCCGCCGAGCACGACATCGAAACCCTGCATGCTTTATTCGATGAATATCTTGGCTTGGTGCAAGCGGGCGAGCTAGCTCCGCCCTACCATCCAATCCTGGGTGACCTGGGCGTAGACGGCTGGGCCCGGTTCCATGTTCATCATATTGGCCAGCATGTTCACGAGCTAAGCGGATGATATGAATTGGTGGTCTATCACGGCAGGAAGACGGCGTTAAGCCCCTTCACGTTGTGTCTGCTTCAAGTCGAGCAAGAAACCTATCGAGGGGTAGGCAATCCACTCCAATGTTTTGGATGTCTCGGATGTTTGCCGCCGCGATCTCCGGCGTTTGAGCTTACGTGGCATCGGTAATATTAATGACCCGATAGCCGTAGCAAACGGCATCGAAGATCGTAGCTCGAATGCAATTTGGATACTGCGTACCGCAGACAACCAGATGGGTTGCGCCAATGCGCCGTAACATAAAATCCAGTTCGGTCTGCATGAAACCACTAAAACGATTCTTGACCACGCGATATTCGCCCGGAATAGGTTTGAGTTCCTCCACGATGGCGCAGCCATCTGAGCCGGCTACAACATACGGTCTACCGTTCCGGAAATCGTCAAGGCGGGTAATCTCGACATCGCTGCCGTCGGGTCGGTATTCACGGACCACATGGAATACAGGCAGCGCTTTATCGCGAAATACCGATAGAAGGGATTGGATAACTGGAATGGAGTCCTGCGCGCCGGCGACGCAGGCCGATGCTCCGGGGAGGACAAAGTCGCGCTGCATATCGATGATGAGCAACGCGTAGTTGGGGGCGCTCACGTCTTCTCCATTCCGGCACATCGTATGACCCTTTCTCGCGCATTTGGTCGAGGGGCTACGCTTCCCAAACGTCGCGTATGCCCGTTACGATCATATCCATCGCTACAGCTCCAAGAAGGAGTCCATTGATGCGGGATAATAGGTTGATATAGCGGTCGAATACCTTTTCCTGAACACGCCGTAGGCGATGCCGGATGCCCCAGAAGACCATGATGAGAACAAAACCCGCTATCACGCTGACCGTGATCACGACTACCGAGAACAGGGAGCTCTGACGCTCGCCCATCAGAATGGCTTTTGTCAGGCTGCCTGCGCCCACCATAAACGGCACGGCGATGGCGGAGGGAAGCTCCTCAAGATTTCCCCGAAGCTGCTCGACCGCCCTGAAACCGCGGGTGACGTACCCATAGGCGATGATGCCGATTACGATGCCCCCGAAAATACGGAGAGCTTCCGCATCCACGCCGAATATGCGGGTAACGATGAGATGCCCCATGAACGCAAACAACACGAACACGGATAACGATAGAATCGATGCCCAGACAATTACGCGGATAAATTCATGATCCTCAAGCTCATCCATAAGCCCTGTGAGGTACAGACACAGGGCAAATGGATTTAGGATCACGAAAAACGAAAGCGCTTCGTCAAGGAAAAGCTGTGTCACTGGTCTTGCACTTGTTGCTGCGGTGTCATGCGCTATGGACTAGTTGAGCGGCTTCCACCAGACATTCATGCTTTCCATCTTACCGCAGATGTTGGTGTTGTTGGTCAGCGTACCGGCATACGAGTAGCCACATTTGGCAAAGGTGACGTTCATCCCAAATGAGCATGCCCGTGCGATGGTGTAGGCCGTCTGCAGGCCCCGGCGTGTCATGGATTTCTCCATCTTTGCCAGCAAAGCGGTCGCAAATCCGTTGCCCTCATGCTCCGGCAATGTGGCGAAGTCGGTCATTTCAACGCTGTTGCTTGAGCTATCCATTTCTGAGGAAGCCATTGATACAATCTCTTGTCCTCGGCGAACCGCGAAATAGACGATATTTTCGCCCATGGTCTTCTTGATGTACTCCGGATCATGGACTGGGAACGGATAGGTCTCGAACACCTCTTTGTATACCCGGGTGATGGCTTCCGCCTCTGCGTCGCTGGGCACATGAAGCTCGTACGGCGGTTCGAGACGAGGCTCTGCAGGATCCGCCTTTTTAACCATGGCGCTCTGCAATACCTTCAGCACCGTAGCAGGATCCTGTTCTTCTGCCCGGTTCTCGTCGAGGTATCGAGCCACAAAGACGCCGTCGTCATCCTTGAAAAACTCGGGGATTCGTGCCTCAACATCATATCCCGCTTCCAAAAACTGATCTTCCAGTATTCCGGGGACCTTGCCAAAGATCTTGGTGTACTGGTTTTCCTGGGCCAGGGTGTCAAGCTTTTTTATTAGTTTGCCCGGATCGGCATCGTTCAACCGCATAAGGTAAACGCGATCGCTGAATTTGCCATGCTGCACCATGGCGTTCTCTATTTGCTCCACTGTATCCAGCATTTTTCCCTCCACTGCGTGTTCTTTATCCCGCCTGTTCCGTCGGCGTCGCGGGAGCCGGTTCATATAGCACTGCGTCCGGCTTTAAGAATGAGCCGACGAGGAATGCCACTGCCGACAAAATGATTCCGTAAAGCGTGGCATCTAGTTCCAAGAATTTTACTCCAAACAGACCTAGATTCTCCAATCTTTCCGGATGTACGAGCAGCGTTCGGCCCGAAATCTCGGCAATAAGGTAATAAACGCCGCCCGTAAGCATGCCCGCAAAGGCGCCTGTGGAGCTGGATCGTCGCCAAAAATAGGCGCCCAGCGTCGGTACGCATAGCCCCGATACCATGAATCCATAGGCATAAAGAATGGCATCCAGCACAGTTCTAAAATAACTGGCCAAGAGCACAGCCAGGATGCCGATGACAAGGGTTATCGCCTGCGACCAGCGCATTAACGATTTTTCCGAGATGTCCGGTAAAAAATACCGTTGAATAACATCGTTGAGGAAGTTTCCTGAAGATGCCATGAGACAGCTATCGGCCGTAGACATGATGGCCGAAAAATATGCGGCGATAACGATGCCCGTAATCACCGGTGGGAGTACGTCCTGGATAAGCATTGGCATGGCCGCTTCGGGTGAGGCTTCCGGAAACATGATGCGGGCGCACATCCCCAGAAAGGCCCCGGTGAACGCCATGATCGGATATTCGAATATTCCTGCAATAAACCAAGCCTTCTTGGCTTCCCTGGTGTCTTTGCAGGCATACATCCGCTGATAAAGCGTCATACCAATCAGCCAGATCGGGATAATCGTGACCATCCAGTTCAGGAACTCTGCCGGCTCGATATTGCGTAAGGAAAAAAACTCGGGCGGTAGTTCTGCGCGCAATACCCCCAGACCGCCGATTGCATAGATGGTCCATGGCACCGTAACCAGAATTAGGCCGCCCAAAAGGATCATCCACTGGATGGTATCGGTATAGATTACCGCTTTAAGACCCCCAACCACGGTGTAGACAATCGTTATACCGGCAATAGCGAACAGAGAAAAACGAACCGGATCCCACCCCATAGGAGCTGTCTCAAAAAGCGTGGCTGAGGCCAGCGTTGCTCCCGCCAGTATTTGGCCGCCTGTAAACCCGAGGTAGCCGATACCCGAGATAAGCGCCGCCAGCAATGCGACGTTATTACCAAATCGGTGCCGCAAAAAGTCAGGATAGGTGTACATATCCTCGCGACGATCCACGCGCTTGACCTTTGGAATAATAAGGACCGCTGCGAGCCATGCGCCTACGAGACCCGTGAATAAAAGCCAGCTTCCCGAAAGTCCCATGGCGAACCCGAGCCCGCCCAGACCAATCGAGAAACCGCCTCCCACATCGGTTGCGACGATCGAGATGCCTACATGGTGCGCCTTTATCTTGCGGCTGCCGATGTAGTAATCTTCGGCACTTTCATTTCGACGAAAATGGTAGATGCCGATACTCAACACGCCACACATGTACAACGCAAAAATTACATAATCGATGATAGTCATTCGCTATCATCCCGGCGACCGAGCCGTTCATTGTTCTCCGGAGTCAGGGCGATGGCCTCATCATAGTCGGCCAACAGACTCTCGATCCCGATGGCCTTACGCTCGTCGGCTCCTTCGAGATGGAGCTGCAAGGTGCACTTCTCACAGTTCCGATCACAAAAGACCGTTTCGTAGGAATCGGGTTCTTTGTAGGTGGTGATAACCCCTTCGTAGTTTCGCAAAATCACCTTGTGCGTCGACCACGAAATGATGTAGTTCGGCATGAGCGGGATTTTGCCGCCGCCGCCGGGGGCATCGACTACATAGGTGGGCACGGCGAAGCCGCTGGTATGGCCGATCATGCTCTCCATGATCTCGATGCCTTTGCCAACAGGCGTTCGGAAATGGGCCAACCCTTCGGACAGATCGCATTGGTACAGGTAATAGGGACGCACCCTGTTTTGCACCAGCTTTTGGCACAGGGCCTTGATGATGCGTGGGCAATCGTTCACCCCAGCCAACAGCACGGCCTGATTCCCCAGCGGTAACCCCGCATCCGCCAGCTTGGCCAACGCCTCACGGGACGATGCGGTGATCTCACGAGGATGATTGAAATGGGTGTTGAACCAAAGGGGCTGATGCTTCTTGAGCATGGCAACCAGCTCGTCGGTGATCCGGTACGGCAGTACAACGGGCATCCGCGATCCGATACGAATCACTTCAACATGTGGAATCGCGTGTAGCTCCGTCAGCAACCAGTCCAGAAAATCATCGGACAACATCAGCGGATCGCCGCCGGACAGCAACACGTCTCGCACAACAGGCGTTTCGCGAATGTAGTCAATGCCCTTTTGCAGCGTTTCCTTGTCGGGGACATAATCTACATCCCCGACCTTCCGTTTCCGTGTGCAATGCCGGCAGTACATCGAGCAGACGTTGCTCACATGGAAGAGCACACGGTCCGGATAACGATGGGTAATGGTCTCGACGGGGCTATCTTGATCTTCGGAAAGAGGATCGGCCATTTCGTGAGGCATGACCGTAAGCTCGGACGGGAACGGGAAAGCCTGCATATAGACCGGATCCTCGCGAAAGTTCTCCGGATCAATGAGCGATAGGTAATACGGGGTAACCGACAGCGGGAACTTTGCCAGAGTTTCCTGCAGTCGTGATCGTTCCTCCGGTTCGAATGTGATACCGAGCAATTTTTCGAAGGTGTCGATATCACGAATGGAGTGTTCCAGCTGCCAACGCCAGTCACGCCAATGGCTGCCTTTTGTGGCAGCGTCTATCCGGGTGGCTACCTCTTGTTCCCGATGGGACATGGTTTTCATCGAGGTTTCCTTTACCGCATGGAATAGTTCCATGCGTTATGGTTGGGCGGACCGCCCCGGCGCTGCCAGGCAGCATACCGGCGGCCATATGACGAGCCGCCTCTATCTTAAAGGCTTGGTTACGCTCTGGGATTCCCGATACTATTCCGCATCGAGAATGGGGGAGGCGTCCAGGTCGCGGACGCCCATCAAATCAACGATCCGTTCGAGCGATTCCGAAATGGCCCTTTGGTCTTGCTCGGGCAATGCACGCAATGCCTCGGCGAGCTTGTCCTGTAACGGCGATGGAGCGGATTTGGCAGCCGCCCGACCGGCATCCGTCGCGCTGACATAGACCTGGCGGCGGTCCTGCTTGTCCCGCTCGCGATGTACGAATCCTTTTGCTTCGAGCCGATCCAGGATTCCTACGATGGTGCTCGCGCTCAGATGCACACTGCGACCCAAAGCAGAAACGGTCATCGGGCCTTCTTTGGCCACCGCCATCAAGCAAACGAGCTGTGGTCCTGTGATGCTGTGTTGCGCACGAAGCTTGCGCGAATACAGATCAACGCCGCGCATGATGCGCCGTAGGGCCAATAGAATGCGCAGGTCGGACGAGTCCGAATCGTTCAACCCTTGTTTTTTGATCGCCCCTTCCTGAGCTTCAACGTTTTTTGTGCTTGCACCCATGATGGTATCTCCCCGGACACATGGCTTTGCCTGTGTCGCTCGTTTGGAATCACTCCATTATAGGATAAATCACTAGAATGGATCAATTCCGTTCCTGTTCTTATGCGTATACGGCGATGTCGCAGAAAAATGCGCGCAACGCCGTTCTGACGATGCCCAATTATAATCCTATTGTAAAACCAAATCCAGTTTGCTTCCCAGCGATGCTATAACGCAGTACGTCGGGCGCAATGTTTCGTGGTGGCATGGCCAATTTGGGATTACCAAGGACCGGCGTTTCTTACCATTGGCCGGTTTTCTGTCTTTTTTTATGTTTGGATTGCGCATTTTAGCTGTTGTCATCAGAATTATAATATGCGCATATGTTGCTGGTCAAGGTAGGTTAATCCAGCAATTTTAAGGAGATTTTGAGCACATACAGTCTAAAACTGTTTGACAGGGAGTTTTGTTTATTGGCTTGTCGCCCTCATGATACCGACACAACAATATGTGCCCAGCAAAGGGCCGCTTGACCGTGACAGGGAGCATCATGTACCGTTTACCGGTCGGTAGACGACGAACAGCATCTAATGTGTGCTTGGAGATGAGAATCCCGATCACGAAAAGGAGCTTGGGTAGCATATGAGGTCAAAACTGGGTTGGATCCGTATCGGTATCTATCTGGCGATCATCGTAATGGTCATGGCGGGGTGTGCCCATTTCCGCCGTGGGGGGGAACCTCCGGAGACCGTCTCGGTTGCCGCAGGCGAGGATCCCGAAGCCGCGCTGCGCAGTCATATAGAGGAGAAAATCGCCGAAGCCGCTCGGGCAGAACAAGACCCGCAACCCGAGCTAGTCCATGCGAGACCGTTTTTTTATCGGGAGTTCAATGTGTACCCGGAAGGTCCGGGTCAATTCGACCTATCTATACGTGCGACAGATTCCCAAACCACCCCCTATGAAGCAGAAGTACGCATGCCCGTCTTACGTTATGCGACCCAGATGCGCCGCGACCGACGTGATGCCGAAGAGGATACCAACTTTCTGCGTAGCTGGGGAATGAAGACCCATACCTATCATTTCAGGCACAGCAATTGGGTTCATCGGGGAAGCCTATTTGTGGCGGAACAAGTTGAGCAGCGAGTAGATGGCGAATGGGTCGCCCTACGCGAAGATGTCCAACGGGCTCTTACCCAAGAACGGGATGAGGGATTTTTCGGGCGAATCTGGTCATCCATTTTTGGCCGGTAATACGTTTTAATCATAACGGATTGGCAATGTACTATCGATTTAGACGGGAGATAATGTCGCATGCAGCATATCCGAGCCATTAGTGCGCCCGCGAAGGCGCAACAGGCAAAGCAATCCGCTACCGGATTTCTCGAAGTGCTAGAGGAGATCTTTGGTTTTGTCTTGTTTATGCTCGAATTTGTTAACCAACGGGCTTCACTCGATAAATAATCGATGAAAACGGCCTTGAAATCCACACCTAGAAAGGCGGTCACGCGCGAACAAGCGGGTCTATTCGGATGGCAGGGAATTGCCTTGGAACGACCGGAAGACTGGGAGTTGACGGCCTTTGGCGGAGACGTGGAACAGGGCCACGCCTACCTGGACAATGGCGAGCAGATGTGTCTACGGATTCGCTGGGAAACGCCCCGCTATCTCTATGGTCTCGATGCGGCCATGCGACGATACCGACGGGCGGTGCGGCGCGAGTCCAACATGAAAATGGTTTTCGAGCAGCAGGATCCTGCCGTGTATCCGATAGAGTTCGGCGCGAATAAAGAACTCCGCCCCTTTACCTGGAACGGTGGCGAGGCGGCTTTTGGCATTGCCTGGCGGTGCAAGGAATGCAACCGCATAGTAATTGCGGATGTCGTTGCTCCTGTTACCGCACGACAGCAACGCACAGGCCGAAGAGTATTGGCGACCATCACCGACCACGCGGACGCAGGTGATACCGTATTGTGGGCGGTCTATGGTTTTGCGTTTCGTACGGCCACCATCTATAATTTGGACAAGGCCTTACTAGAAACTGGCCGGTTGCGATTCGCCTTTCGGGGGCCAGCCCAAACGTGGCTTCGGGTGGAAAGGTGGGGGATGGCGACCCATGCGCTAAAGAAGGCCCCTCTTGATGCCTGGCCGGAAGAACTATTGCGCATGCTCAAGGTGCGGCGCACCGGAAACCTGGCAAGCGATAAAATAACCTGGCAGGGGCATGCCGCGTACCGGTTTAGCGCCCATGCTGCACAAAAGGGGATCAAACAATTGGTGTCTCCTCCGACCCCGGTGGAAGGGGTTGTGTGGCATGATGAGGAGAGAGATAAGGTGCTGGTCGTAGTAGCCGGAGGCGATACGGCAAGCGATACCGTAGACTGCGTGGCAGAGACCGTACGTTGTAGCAGATAGCATGGGCCGACGATCGAAACGCGATATACAGTCCCGTCAACGGATGCTTGAATCGGTTCCCCATCTTAATCCCGAAGTCAAATGGGAACAGTTGGATTCGGGGGAACTGATGGCGGTGTATACATGCTATGACGGCGGCGTTCGTAAGTGGTTGCGGCGATTGTTTCCTCGGCCGGAAAAGGCCCAAGTGATGCTTGATGATATTGGAACACGGGTAGTTCGATCCATTGACGGACGGCGTCGTGTGCGAGACTTGATTGCGCAGATGGAGGATGAACTCCAGATCAGCCGAAAAGAGTCCGAAATGTCGGTGGTAACATTTTTGGAGATGCTGGCAAAACGCCGATTGGTAGGGTTTGCCGTACCGCAAGAGCACAAAAAAGGAGAACTCGGGTGACGTCAGACGCCATGACACGCGCTGGTATTCAGCGCCAGATCAAACTCCCCAACAGCGAGGCCGTGAAAATCGCAGTTCGAAGCATCAAAATCCGTTTCTGGCGCTCGCTCATCACCACCGCAGGCATTGTGCTTGCCATTGCTTTCCTCACTTATGTAATGGTTTCAGGAGCCATCCAGACTTTTGTAATTCCTGAGGATGCCATCGAACCAGTGGGCTTAACCGCGCAACAGCAAGCCACGCGCATCTGGCTAATTGCCATCTCGCTCCTCGTATGCGTCGTGGGAATTAGCAACGCTATGCTCATGAGCGTGACCGAGCGCTATCGCGAGATCGGTACGATGAAGTGTCTGGGAGCGCTGGACTGGTTTGTGGTAAAGCTCTTCCTTATAGAGGCGGCATTTCAAGGCCTCATCGGCAGCGCTGTCGGCGCACTGACCGGATTCATAGCCGCCATTTTGGTCGGGTTGACTGCTCATGGGCTTTTGTTATTCCCGTCAATGCCCTGGGGACGCGCCTTTTCCCACGTTTTAATAGCATTGGTGGTTGGCTGTCTGCTCGCAGTCGTTGGCGCTGTGTATCCAGCGCGGCGCGCCGGGAAGATGCCGCCGGCGGATGCGATGCGGACTGAGATCTAACGAATACGAGTTGAACTAAAACGAACGGAACTGGAGACAGGCTAATGGTCGATACGTTGACGGAAATCAGACACGAGTACGCGGTGAAGACCATGAACGTGGTCAAAGAATATATCATGGGCAAACAGACCTTGCGGGCGCTCAAGGGCGTGAGTATCGAAATTAGGGCCGGCGAGTATATCTCGATTATGGGTCCCTCGGGTTCGGGGAAATCCACGCTCTTCAACATGATCGGCGGGCTTGATAAACCCTCATCGGGCAAGGTCTATATCGACGAGGTGGACATCTCTGGTCTTGATGCGTTCGAATTGGCGTGGCTCCGGTGCCGAAAGATTGGCTACATTTTCCAGACATTCAACCTGATTCCCGTTATGACAGCCCTCGAGAATGTCACCCTGCCAATGATTTTCGCAGGAATGACCACACAAGACGCCCTCGATAAAGGCGCGGAACTGCTTTCTCTGGTGGGCTTGGGCGATCGTATTCGGCACAAACCCCTCGAGCTTTCTGGCGGACAACAGCAACGTGTGGCCTGTGCCCGCGCATTGGCAAATGACCCTGCCATCATCCTGGCCGACGAGCCGACCGGTAACCTTGACCTGAAAACCGGACACGAGATCATCGAACTGCTCAGACATCTCAACAAAGAAAAGGGCGTTACCATTATCAGTGCGACCCACGACTTGAAAATGCTGGATGCTTCGGACCGTATAATCTGGATCCGCGACGGATTGGTGGACAAGATCGAGGCTCGCGCCGATCTGGATATTGGCGTCGGGACCCTTCAAGGCGAAGAAGTATAGGGGCGGCATGCCGGTAAAAGTATGACCGGATCCGAGAGCCATACGGCCGAAGACCACGCCAGGAACTATGCGCTCCTGCAATGGACGCTTATTGCCGTTGGGGTGGTTTTTGTCCTGTTCAGCGCCTACGACCGCTCCGGCTCGGATCCGGCGAACAGCCGTTTGGCGACCATTTTTAGCCTTACCCGGGATGGTTCATTCTACATTGACCGTCCCTTGGATGAAGACCCGAACCCCTTCGAGCAACGGACCATTGACAAGGTCATGGTGCGAGGGGAACGCATCAACGACGCTGTCCACGGCGGGCGTCTGATATCCAGTAAGCCGCCCATTCTTACGCTGCTCATGACGGGGGAGTATATCGTCATGAACCGGCTATTCGGCTGGGATCTGGACGACCCGGACGAAGTGGAGCGTATGCTGATGTGGATGACCATCACCCTGGTCGGCGGTGGTTATCTCCTGGCCTTGGTCCTGTTCCGTAAGACGGTCGCGTTCCTGACGGATGACCCCTTCGTTTGCACCCTGCTGCTCGGTTGCCTCGCCTTCTGCACCCAGCTTTGGGGATATAGCAGTTTGCTCAACAACCATGTACCCGCTGTGGGCATGCTGATGATTGCCCTTTATGTGTGCGTAGGGATTGCCACCGGAAGACTGGATCCGTCTCCATGGTTGTTTGTGGCATTTGGCTTCGGCGCGGCCATGGTGCTCACCATTGATCTTCCTGTCACGGTTTTTCCGGCGGTGGCTGGACTCTATTTGGCGTGGCGGTTCCCCCGGCAAGCTATCCCTTGGGTGATCGTCGGCGCTTTTGTGCCCCTGGCCGTGCACTTCGGTATCATGTATGGCATCACCGGAAGCTTGCTGCCCGTGCAGGTGCGCGGCGAACTCTACCACTTCCAAAGCTCGTTCTGGCGATATCCCATCCAAATGGACGCATTGAACGAACCCCGGTTGACTTACATCGCGACCATGACCATTGGTCGTAAAGGAATCTTCCTGCTCTACCCGGTGCTGCTTTTTGGTATCATAGGGGCATTGTATGCGCTGGCCCGTTCCGAACTAACCTATCGAAGACTCGTTCTAGCGGGTCTTGCTGGATTTCTTTTAATGGGATTATACTACGGGACTCGCACAAACAACTATGGCGGCGAGTGCTATGGATTCCGGTGGTTTATCGGAGCGATGCCGGTGTTGATGCTCATGGCGACGCCGGTCATGCCTCATTTTAAGCGGGGTTGGCGTTGGGCTATTGTTGCCTTGCTAATCGGCGTTTCGTTCTATTCCGCCTACGAAAGCACAGGCGTCGGTTGGCGAGCCAGCCAGGAATGGACATGCCGGTACTTTGGTCCATCTTATTAATGATCTCCCTCGATGATGACCATGTCAGTACGCTGATGATCGTCTAAAACACCAGAGGGCCTAATAACCAGATTAGAGAGGAAATCCTTCCCTCCATGAAACGACTCCTTGTGAGCATGGGCCTATGTGTTGTGATCCTGGTTGCCGGGGTCGTGCTTATACTGGTGGCTCGTATGACCAATCATGCCCGTTCCTCACAGGATGACGCCTCCGAATCCGAAGCACGACGTGTTAGTGTTTTTGCCACGCCCATTGAACGTACGTTGGTGGAGGACCGCCTTATCCTGACCGGAACAGTTTTGCCTCGGCTTGATGTAACCGTGAGCGCGGAGGGCATGGGTAAAATCGAGCAACTGGCGGTTGAAGAAGGCGATTCCGTTCAGCGGGGCGCGGAACTGGCTCGAATCGATACGGAATTGATCCGGGCCCAACTGGACCAGGCCCGGGCCGAGGCACGATTGGCCGAACAAGAATTTGAGCGTGCTCAGAGTCTGTCGGAGCGAGGCGTAAGCGCCCGCCGCGATTTCGACACGGCCGTGGCCAACCGCGAAATGAGCCAGGCCCGGCTTCGCGCCCTCCAAGTGGAGCTTGATAAGTCGGTCATTACGGCCCCCTTTAATGGCGTCGTTGATATGGTGTTCCGAGAAGAACAGGAGTTCATCGAGATCGGTGCGCCGCTGGTTCGCCTTGTTCAGCTTGACGAGGTCAAGGTACTTGTTGGCGTGCCCGAGCGAGACATCGGCTATTTCGATGTAGGGGACTCCGTCACGGTTCGGTTGGATGCCTTTGCCGCCAATGCCTTTGAAGGTCGCATCCATCGTATTGCAACCACAGGGGATATGGAAACCCATACCTTTACCGTGGAGATCCTGGTGGACAACCGGGAGCGGCGCATTCGTCCGGGTATGATCGCTCGCGCCGCTCTGGTGCGTAAAGCATACCCGGATTCAATTCTGGTTCCAATATTCAGTACATTTCTATTGGATGACCAACGGTATGTCTATGTGGTTGAGAACGATGTGGCCCGACTGCGGTCGGTGGAATCGGGAATTGTCCAAGGGGGTAATGTTCAGATACTGGATGGACTTGATTCGGGCGATCTGATCATTGTACGCGGCCAGTACAATGTGCGGGACGGCGATCCGGTGCAGGTCCAAGAGGTTGAACAGCGGGACGGCCCGGGATGATCATCACGAATGCCGCCATTGACCGAAGCACGACGGTGTTTGTCCTCCTTCTTATTATCGTCGCTGTCGGCGGTTATAGTTATGTCGTTTTGCCCCGCGAATCCAGTCCCGAAGTCGTGGTTCCCTTTATAACGGTTGTTGTACCTTACGAGGGGGTTGCGCCCGAGGATATGGAGTCCCTGGTAACGCTCCCTATCGAACGCAGACTGACCGGTATATCAGGCGTGAAGGAGATCCAGTCTACCACCGTAGAGGGGCTGTCTACTACCGTCATCGAGTTCGACACTAATACGGTGATCGAAGATGCGCTCCAACGCGTCCGAGATAAGGTCGACGAAGCCAAACCGGACCTTCCCATGGATGCTGAAGAACCGATTGTCAATGAGATCAACATCAGTGAATTCCCTATCCTGGTCATGAGCATTACCGGGTTTCTGCCCCTTCCGGTATTGACCGCTTTGGCTGAGGAACTCGAAGACCGGTTCGAGGCCATCCAGGGGGTGCTTGCTGTCGAGATTGTTGGCGGAGTCGAACGTGAGATCCAGATCGAAGTCGATCCGGATCGCGTTGCCGAATATGGCATCCCCCTGTCGGACCTCGTCAATGTGACCCGCCTCGAAAATGTCAATACGCCTGGTGGAGCCATGGAGCTGGGTGATGCCAAGTATCTGATGCGAACGCCGGGCGAGTTTCAAACCCCCGAAGAGATCGAGGGCCTCATCATCAAGATGGGGCCAAACGGCATGGTCTATCTGAGGGATGTGGCCACCGTTCGAGACGGATTTAAGGAGCAGCTTTCCCGTTCCCGTTTAAATGGACGACCTTCGGTGACGTTGACCATTTCGAAGCGAGCCGGAGAAAACATTATCGATATAGCCGATGAAGTGAATGCCATTCTTGCCGAGGCTGAGAAACGGTTTCCCCCAGGCGTGGACATTGCCCTTACTTGGGACGAGTCGGTGTGGATTCGTGACATGGTCTATGAGCTCGAAAACAGCATCCTAAGCGGTCTTGTGCTGGTCCTCATTGTCATCTTTCTATTCCTGGGCTTTGCAAATGCGATTTTTGTGGCCTTGGCGATTCCCGTGTCCATGCTCATCACCTTTGGCGTACTCTATATGCTCGACGTGACCCTGAACATGGTCGTTCTGTTCAGCCTCATTCTCGCCTTGGGCATGTTGGTCGACAACGGCATTGTGATCATCGAGAACATCCACCGTCATGTGCAATGGGGTGAAGAGCAACATGATGCGGCAAAACGGGGGGCAGGTGAAGTCGCCTGGCCGATATTTTCTTCGACTATGACTACCTTGGCCGCCTTTTTCCCGTTGTATTTCTGGCCCGGTATCATGGGTGACTTCATGATGTATCTTCCCCTCACGCTGACCATCGCCCTGCTCGGTTCGTTGTTTGTCGGCCTGGTGGTCAACCCGGCGTTGGCCTCGATTTTTATGCGGCGGAGGCTCCCCAAAAACGGCGTCGTCAGGCGGGAGCGCCATCCGGTGCTCCACGTATACACCTATTTGCTCAAACTGGCCTTGCGCTGGCGGGCCGTCACGCTTACCCTGGCCGTGACAGTAATGATCGTCATCTCCGTGGTCTTTCTATCGACGGCACGCACCGAATTCATGCCCTCCATTGAACCGCCTCAGGCGTACATCAACGTGGAAGCCGCCGAGGGAGTGAACCTCGATACTTCCGATGAGATTGTGCGGCATGCAGAAGCTGTCATTGAGCCTTTTCGTGAGCATATCGACTATGTCATTGCCAATATCGGCTCGCGAGGCGCCGGTCCCGGCGGCGGCATGGGCAGCGACAGCACTCACCTAAGCCGTATAACCATCGATTTCCCCGATATCGAGGATCGGACAGTCCCCCCGTCGCGTATCATCGAGGAGCTCCGCGGCCTGTTGACCGACATTCCTGGAGCTACGTTTCGGTTTGATGAACTGGAAATGGGACCGCCTACGGGACCGCCTGTTAATGTTGAGATCAGCGGAGAGGACTTTGATGTGTTGGGCCAACTGGCCCAAGAGGTTCGTGACCGTATACAGCATGTGCCGGGCCTGGTAGACCTTCGCGACGATTTCAGTACGGGCATGCCCCAGGTGCGGATTTCGGTGGATCGACAGCAAGCATGGCGTACCGGTCTTAGCACCCAAGCCGTGGGATTTATCATCCAGGCCGCCATCAGCGGAGTCAAAGCGGCCGACTTCCGGGCGGGAGAGGATGAATACGACGTCATGGTACGATTCCCTTCCGTGTTCCGGGAGGACCTTGCGAATATCCAGTCCATGATGCTCATCAACGAGAGAGGTCAGGCCATTCCGCTGTCATCTGTGGCGACGGTCGAACAAGCAACCGGCATGGGGAGTATCCATCGCATCAACCGACGACGGACGGTGACGGTTTCGGCGGATGTTACGCGGGAACGAAGCAGTACCGAGGTCTTGGCGGAGGTCCAGTCTATCCTCGCTCGGGACATCGACCTACCCGTGGGATACACGATTAGCTATACCGGGGAAAGCGAGGATATGGTCGAAACCCAGAGCTTTCTAATCCGAGCATTTGTCATTGCACTGCTGCTCATCACGCTTGTTTTGGTGACCCAGTTCAACTCGATCAGCCAACCGTTCATCATTATGATGTCCGTCGTGTTGTCCCTTGGCGGCGTATTTCTGGGGCTGTTTCTTTTTCGGATGCCCTTTGGTATCCTAATGACCGGACTTGGATGCATTAGTTTGGCTGGAGTCGTGGTTAATAATGCTATTGTACTGATAGACTTTATCAACCAGCTTCGGCGCAGCGGAAAACCGGTTACCCCGGCCATCATCGAAGCCGGAATGACGCGGTTTCGCCCGGTAATGCTGACGGCAATCACCACCATACTCGGGTTGATCCCGATGGCGATTGGCATTAGCGTAAATTTCCGGGCCCTGATGGCGGGCGAATTTTCGCGGATTCTTAGTCGTGGCGGCGAAAGCAGCCAGTGGTGGGGTTCGATGGCCATCGCGGTGATCTTTGGTCTGAGCTTTGCAACCGTACTGACGCTTATTGTAGTGCCTGTATTGTATAGTAGTCTCGATGACCTGGCTCGGTTGTTCCGAGGCGGGTCAGCTTCCGTCGAAAAGGCGGTGGCGAACACCGGAGACGAAGTCCCTGTGGAGTAACGGTATTTTCTGACGCTGAGAGGAAGAGAGCATGAAACGAACGACAGCCATGGTGTTTCTGGTCATGCTCGGCGTCGGGGCCTATCTCGCCCTTGCTCCGGGAACGATTCATGTCGGACAGGTACGAATCTCAGAAAAGGCGTCTGAGCGCCTGGCCGTTACCCGCCCATTGGCGCAGGCTGACCTGGAGGACCCTGCCATGTTGGACGAAGCGCCGCCGGGCACCCTCCAAGCCATTCTACCGGGAGCCGAAATCCCGTTTGCCAATCCCGAAGTGGCGCGCAACTGGATCGACCCCACAGCCACCTACCAGGTTACCGAATTGCCTTTCGAGCTCGGACTCGAAGAAGCCGAACTGATTGAAGAACCTGATGCTCGAAACACGCTGCGTATCAGAGACGCCGTCGAGGAACACAGTGAACAAATCGACCTTGGCGCTACATTGTCTATAGGCGATGACATCTATAAGATAGCCGAACTTCGCCGCTGGGCCGGTGTGTTGCCCGACCCGGAAGGCATGCCTCACGTTGCCATTGGCATTCGGGGGACCGATGGAATGTGGTTGCCCCCGTTAATCCTAAGCGAGATCTCGGAAGCCCGTATAGACGATGTCATCCTGGTGCGTATGAGTTGGCATGCATCGGAATCCGAAGCCCGATCAGCCATCGAGGCCGGACCGCAACCGCCCGGGCCTCCCCGCTGGGGAATTGTAGACGGCGTGGGGGTACAATGGTTTGAGGGGGTTGTTCCCGGAACCGGGGCCATCCGTGGAGACGGCGTCGAGGTGACCCTCGTAGACGTTGAGACGACAGAAGAGGGCCGGGATGTTCTAATCTTTATGGTTCGCGACAACGATGATGTGCATCTTGAACGCGTGGATCCGACAAAACCCGAGGAGTCCCCCTTGGTCGTGTTTGATCGGGTGGCGCAAATGCCCTCGCTATTATGGATCCATGGATGGCGCGATCGTGTCGCGATGGCAGCCTATTATTCGGGCGCTACTCTTGTGGAAGAAGCTAAGCTCGATCTGGGCGATTCGTGGGAGCTTCCTGAACAGGATCTGGCAATCCGTCTTGAAGGGGCGTTGGCTACCGGTACGCCTGTCCGCCCCGAAGATTCCCCTTTCTATCAAGCGGTTCTTGCGGGTAAAGACGACCATTGGCTGTTCTTGCGCGAGGGCGAAACGGAGCGGGTGAATGATTATCAGGTTCGATACCATCGCGAACAGGATCCGCCGGAGATGGCCTATCATCTATACGTACAACAAAACGGAACCCGGAGCGAATTCAACCTTGAAGCAGAGACGGCCTTCCGCGTTGGGTCGTGGGCGTTTCACCCGGGTACTCCCGACCCGCGCATGCCGCACATCGCCATCGTGAAAGTGGATTACCACCAGCGCGACTGGCTCGGTCGGGCCGGGGTTGTGCTGGCGACCATCGGATTCGTGGGCCTTGTTGTCACTGCGCTCACTCGTTTCAGCGGAGCTTCGTGAGGCATAAGGCCGATAGACCCTATCCCATTACGGGTCGTTCGAATTCGAGTCCGCAGTAAATGCAGCGCCAATGGCGGGTGGATGAAACCCGATTGCACTGAGGGCAACGCATGGCCCGTTGCGTCATCTTCCCGTCCGCTACCCCGTCCCGCAGGTCGATTTCCTCGACCTTGGCCTCGAGATCCGCGTCGGTGAACCTGGCTCGCTCCTGGAGCAATTCCCACAACGCCTGATTCATCAACTTCATTCGTTGGATCTCGTCTTCGAGTTCGGTTAACCGACTTTTGACCGCCGACACGTTTGCCGTATTGGTTTTCCGCGGATATTGGGTATCGGCATGCATTGCGCTGCCAAGCCAGATGCCTCCTGCCATAATAAAGCCCTCCATGTTGAGGTTTACGTTACAGCATAAGTTTACGACCGACCCTGGGGATCTGCAACCCCGTCAGGCCGGTCGAATGATAAACTTGGTTATTCCAACATCCGCGCGTTAACCGAGCTCATTTTGGGTGATGGTCCTGGCGCTATTTGTTGAGTTCGTTGACTTTGCTTTCGATAAGGTGGCGTATTTCGGCCAATCGCTCGGGCGTTTGTGCCTCACATCGCATTACCAGAACAGGGGACGTGTTGGAAGCTCGAAGCAATCCCCATCCATCGTCAAACTCGATGCGGGCGCCGTCGATGGTATTAACGTTGAAGCCTAGCTCGTCCTGAAAATAGCGTGTGGCTTCCTCAACGATGGCGAATTTACGGTTCTCATCGGTTTCAATGCGAATCTCCGGAGTGTTGACCATCTCGGGTACATTTTCCAGATGCTCACTCAACGAAAGGTTTTCCTTCGACAACAATTCAATAAGTCGCGCGCC
>PWNM01000595.1 GCA_003557825.1 Candidatus Hydrogenedentota bacterium
ACTCATGAACGGTTCCTTTTTCTCCTAACGCATAAGCATGTTCGTGTCCCCAAATTGACCTATACTTATATCATTTCCTGGGGGTAGATTCCCATCGGCTGATCAAGTTTTGGAAATTCATGTGTATTGCAATTATATACTTATATATGTACTATGTGCATGCAAAATTGGCCAATCAGGATTATCACCGCGTAGTGAAAATCATTCCCTGCCTGATTATCCGCCCGTAGGACTCTGTGTCATTAGATGATATCTGCGAGATGAATCGAGCAGTCATGAAAAACCCCATGTTGCATCAGATTGATCCGGAATGCTCGAACAGGCTACCGTTGCACCGATTTTGCATGGATGTTCCGGACCCAGCTTTGGAGACAAAAGATGAAAAACCGATTACGCGCGATATATTGCCTAGTCGTACTGGCGGTCCTACTAGGCGGTAGTGCATGGACTGCCGAAACGGTGATGGTCCCCATGCGGGATGGCGTCTCGTTGGCGACAGATATCTACTTGCCTGAAGGCGAGGGGCCTTTTCCGACGGTGGTTGTTCGGACCGTGTATGGCCGAGGAGGCGTGGCGGGTATTGCATCGGGTGCTAATACCTTGGGCATGGCCCTTGTTTCACAAGACTGCCGGGGGCGGGGCGACAGCGAAGGCAAAGATTGGGTATTCGATGACGACGGTTGGGGCGAACAACAGGACGGCGTTGATACCATTAACTGGGTGAGAGAGCAGCCTTGGTGCAACGGCTCGATAGGTACATGGGGCGGTTCAGCTCTTGGTATTACTCAGGTGTTATTGGCTGCAGCGGGAGGCGATGTGCAAGCGCAGTTGGTCAATGTCGCCGCTTCGAATTTTTATCATCAATGCGCCTATCAAGGCGGGGTCTTCCGCAAAGCTCTGTGCGAGAACTGGACACAGATGCAGGGGACATCCTATGCGGTTGACATTTGGAAAAGCCATCCTACTTATGATGCTTTCTGGGAACGTTACAACGCCGAGGCCCGGGCATCCCATATAACTGCTCCGGGCGTGCATATTGGCGGCTGGTGGGACATTTTCCAGCAGGGGACGATCAACAGCTTTGTTACGCGCCAACATGATGGGGGCGATGGAGCTAGAGGCAACCAAATCCTGATAATGGGCCCGTGGCCCCATGGCATGGTGCGGGAAACGGGCGATTTGGTCCTGCCGGATAATTATGCCTATGACGTAAACGACGTGGAGCAACGGTTCCTGCGGCACTGGCTTTTGGGCGATGATACGGGCATTATGGATGAACCTCCGGTACGATATTATACGGTGGGCGATATAGATGATCCCGAAGCGCCGGGCAACCAATGGCGTACGGCCGACGATTGGCCCCCCTTCGAGACTCGCGAAATGCCGCTCTATCTCGGACCGGAGGGTAGATTGGTCGAAAATGCGCCCGAAACGACGGAATCCCTCACCTACGCATTCGATCCGGAGGATCCTTGTCCAACCCATGGCGGCCAGAATCTGACCATTCCTGCCGGTCCGTTCGACCAACGGAGAGTCAGCGGCCGGGATGACGTGATCACCTTCGCAACCCAACCGCTTGACGAACCTCTTGAAATAACCGGTAATGTACAGGTTCGTCTGTTTGTTTCGACGGACGCACCCGATACGGATTTTACGGCCAAATTGGTGGATATTTACCCCGATGGGCGAGAGATCCTGATGCTCGACAATATCCAACGCCTAAAGTTTCGCAACGGCTTTATTGAACCTGATCCACTTGAGCCAGGAGAAGTGGGGGAGGTAACCATTGATCTGTGGTCGATTAGCCTCATCGTGAATCGGGGGCATCGAATTGGCCTTCAGATCTCGAGCAGCAATTATCCACGTTTCGAAGTCAACCCCAACACAGGAGCCGATTTCCCGGAGGAAGGCGAGCCCGTGGCCATTGCGAACAATACCATCCATTTTGGCGAGGCCTATCCCAGTGCATTGTTGCTGCCCATACCCGTAACCGATGACGAAAAGGAGTCATGATGCCGCGGAGACCACGCAAGAAAAAACCGGCCCGAAGCAACGCGCATGAGCTGCGAGTTCGATGGGTAACCGATAAGGTATATGCGACTCCTAATGCGAGCGAAGATCCGGCGTTCTTCAAGCTGGAAACCTTACAGAGCGCCACTGAACGGGTATTGGACACGCGCGATCTGTTCCTCGCGCCCAGTTTTCATGCCCGGCTGGGACCTGCCGCGTTGTCAAGCATCGTCTTCGAGCTTATGCGAGAAGAGCAGCATCGGTTCATCTTCCGTGTTAAAGTGGCTAATCAACGGCTAAAAACCGGCGTGTTTCGGCTAGTCGTTGCCAAGCGTGAAGGCAAGACCAGCGAGCGCATCGACGAAGAGCACCAACTGCTGGAATCCCTTCACCGTCGTGCTCCGAAAGTTGTCGTACAACCCTATCGCGGTGGGTTCATCTATCTGCCCGATCGTCGTCGACGCACCGAACTGGGCCGGTCGGTATTTGCCTATGTTACAGACTGGCCTGTTGGCTTTCAGCCGCTCGGAGCCGGTCCCCCGGCACAGTTCCAGACGGAACCCCCTCGTCGCCATGTTTTTTCACTCGATCAAAGCGAAGCCATTCGCGATGCCATTCTACGCATCGTCGTGGCCACCTACGATCCTGTCAAACGTGAGTCCATTCCGCTCCTCGGGCCCAATCGGGCAGAGCTCCATGCGACCGTCCCTCGAAGCGGGGCGCCGCGGGTGATGTTGATCGCGTGTGGTGGGCTCACCTCGGAAGTTCATCCGGATGCGTTGATCCATCGGGTGCTCACCGCGGCATGGAACGATACGCCTCTCGGGCCGCTCGATGCCGAGCGGCTGTTCGATGCTTTGGTTGATGTAGTGGGAACGGATACAGCGAGGCGTTGGATGAAACGCTATCACGATGCATTGAAAGCCGGCGTGTATAAACCCGTGTCGGACCTTACGCCGTCCGTCCTCGAGCGACTGCCTCTAGCCTGACGGTGATAGATGGTCTCAATGCCCCGGTGGCCGGTTTCGGCGGATAACCATGGCATGTTATCATACGGTATAGATGGTTAATGAAAGTGAGGATACAACGGTGTCGGAAGATCTGACCTTTGACACGCCACCTGATGATGCATCGACCGAATCGGAATCCGCTATCAAGCGGTTAACAGTCCAAACTGCGATGGTCTGGGGCGCAATCGTATTAATCATGGCGCTCGGTATCGCCGCGTATTGGAACAGTTTGGGCATTCCTCTCCTTGAGGTTGATGAAGAGCTGCTGCTCGAAACAAATGCCCTGCATCAGGTTAGCACCGCTGTCGAAGCCGCCGGACCGGACCAACCACCCGTAGCCACGCTGATCAGTCTGGCGCTAAACTGGCAGCTTACGGGCGGGAGCATCCCTGGACTACGGGCGGGGAGTATCGCGCTTCACATCCTGACGGGGATCCTGATCTTCATACTGTGCCGCATGTTATTTGCAGGCAAATTACATGATTTGGTCTCCATGACTGCGGGACTACTCTTTGTGTTGCACCCGGTGGCAACGGAAAGTGTGCACACCTTAGCCAATCGCGGCGGGATCCTGGCAGCTTTGTTCATGGTCCTTTCGATGGTTCTGTACCTGAGGGCCACACGAGAGGAGGACCGTCTGGCGCTACCGTCGTTTGCCGGAGCCCTTGCCGCATTTGCCCTGGCTTTTTCCTTTCGCTCAGCGGCTTTGGCCTTGCCTGTTTTGGTTCTCGCAATCGACTGGCTCGTACGGGGGCCGTCGGGATGGCGAAAACGCGCACCCTTGCTGGGGGCTTACTGGGCGTTGCTGATCGTCTTGGTCGCCGTCCAGCTTTCGGCGATTGAAGGACCGGCCTTTGGCGAACGAACCGGCAGTCTGCTCGATCAGTTTGGCGCGTTCTGGACATTGCTTATACCGGTAGTAACCGGTCGTGGGCTTAGCCTTGTACATCCGGAGCCTGAGTTTACCGGCCTTTTTGATTTTCATGCGTTCATTGCTATTGGTGTTACGGTTGCTCTGATCGCCGTGGGCGTTGTCATGACCGTGCGACGCTCGCCCCTCGGCCTGGCCTGTCTGTGGTTCAGCGGTGTATTTCTTCTGACGGGACTCCTTCCCGACCATATTGGGCTCATGAGCGAGCAGCGTGTGTACCCTGCACTGGCAGGCGCCGTCTTTGTACTCCCTTGGGTGGGTTCCCTCATTGCACCCCTCGAATCGACCCGCTTGGTTGCAATAGTGGGCGCCGCTGCCCTGATGTTGGGGTGCGGTATTGGCGTCTTTATGCGAAATGACCTGTGGAACAGCCCGTTGGATCTTTGGTTCCACGCCGCTTCTCATGCCCCAGGTTCCGCTGAGATCAACCGTCAGATGGGACGTCTCCATCTCAGTCGTGCTCAATCGATGATGATGGCCTTTGCTCAAACGGCCCCCCAACGGGCTTCTTCCGACGTAGCGATGCAACAGGAACGGATACGTGAGGCCTTTGCGGCGGCAAGTCGTTATCTTGAACGAACAACCGAGCTGGACCCTACTGATCCAGAAGTATTCGAGATGAAGGGGTACAGTCTGTCCCGCATCGGTGAAATCGACGACGCATACGATGCGTTCTATGAGGCGTTGCGTCTTGATCCGGCCCGTCCTTCCACCTTGCGCCATCTGGCTGCTGCGTTTCACGATGACGCATCGCAGACCGGCGATATGTCTGTCTTGGCTCGCGCTGTCGGCTATTACGAGCAGGCTGCTCAATTTGAAAGGCTGCCGCAGGAGTATCAAATGCGCTTTGCCTTGGCATTAGCCGATCTGGGTGAACTGGCGCAGGCAGAAACTATGCTGGCCCCGTTGATCACCGATGCTCATCCGGAAGACTCGCCTCTGCGTCAACGGCTTGATGGGATTCGAAGCGCATCAAACCAGGCTCGTTCCCTTCAGGCGCAAGTCATCTCGCTTCTGGAAGAACAGCCCGGCGCGCCGGAATTACATCGGGCGCAGGCGCAGCTTTCACTGATACGTCGGCAATATCTCTTTGCCTTCTACCATCTTGACGCATTATTGGACCAGCGGCCGACCGATGCCAACAGTTGGGTCTTGCTGGGCTACGCCCGAGCCCAACTGGATGATATCGATGGCTTTCTCGATGAACGTCCTCAGCCTCCGGGTATGCCAGGCGCCCATGAATCCGCATGGATGCAGTTGGCAGCAATGTGTAGCATGAACGGACGATGGGATGCCGCCGAGGCCTATCTTTCGAGTTCCCAAGCGCGTGCTGTGATCGATTCTCCGCAACAGGCACTTGCTCAAGTGGCTGTTTCTCTGGGACAAGCGGGGATAGCGCGCGAATATCTGACAGCTGCCGCCGATGCCCGACCTGACGATCCCCAACCGGTCCTGGAGCTTTCCGATTTGGCTGCTATGGTCGGCGATATGACTGCCGCCCGAGGATACCTAAGCGAAGCCGAACGTCGCGGGGCGAGTCCCCAAGCCCTCGAACCGCGGCGCGCCCGTATCGCTGAGCTACAGGAACGTGAAGCAGAGCGTCCGCCGCGAGCCATCATCCGATGAGCGGCGTTTTATCCCGGATAAGGTAACGCCATGATCGATGTCCAATGGGTTGATATCATAGTCAAGTTTTCACTTGCTACGCTCTTAGCTGGGATTTTGGGTCTCGAACGCGAACGGACTGGACGCTCGGCCGGTCTTCGAACCCATATTCTGGTATGTTTGGGTTCAACGCTTGCCGTAACGCTTTCCGACCTTGTCGCAGAGGAACTGACTTTGGGAGATGCGGCGGTCAGTGTTGACCGTGCCCGGGTTGCGGCGGG
>PWNM01000270.1 GCA_003557825.1 Candidatus Hydrogenedentota bacterium
GACGGTACCCCGAAGCCCGTATGGCATGCCTATGCGGCTTTGATAGACAATCTGTTGGGTATGCGGGCAGCGGCTCGATTGGAGCTGCCGGCCCCCTTGCGCGGCTTGGTGTTTCAACCTGAATCCGGTGAAGGCGAGGCCATCGCCGTCGTGTGGTCTTCCGATAGCGACACGCACGAAGCAACGCTCGCGCTGGGCTCGGATAGTTATACTCTGACCGACATGCTGGGCGAATCCCGCACCGTCACTGCTACTGATGAATCGTTATTGCTCGAGATAGGCCCTCAGCCGCAGTATATAGGCAGCTTCGGGGAGGGCCTGCCATCTCACACGCTGCCCATCGAACAGCTTCCCGAGTTCGAGAGGAATGACCGGATTCCCCCGCCCGTGTGGATGAGCCTGGACATTCCTCCCCATACCCGCCGAGCTTATGTCCAACGCGGCAAGCCGTCGGGTGTGCGGTTGTTGCTCCACAACGATTCGGATAAAGCACAGTCTGTCAGCATTTCCTATACCATCGATTATCCTGGACAAGACCCCATAGGCAGGAATGCTACGGCGCACATCGCCCCATGGGAGCAGGAGACAGTCTTGCTTGATCTGGGCACGCCCCCCAGCGAAGGCGATGGACTCGCGGATTTGCGCGTCGATGCCATGGTAGCCGACCAGGCGATTCCGCCGTTGCTTGAAAAGCTTCGCCTCACCGATACGTTTGCCATCGAGTTCTTGGCAGGCAGCGCCATCGAACGGCGATTTCTTGTCGACTCCGGTCAATCCGCGACAGCGCCGAGCGTGCGCTTCGGTGGGACAGGTTGGGTCTATGGGTTTGATCTATCCCATGTGGACCATGCCGCCGCCGATCTGTACGTAGGAGCCCATGAAGCAGGCTATTGGCGGGTGAGCGCCTCGATCGACGGACAGCTCTGGGATACGCTCGTCGAGGGGCGGAGTAATCGTGATTGGCATACAATCGATCTGACGCCCTACGCCGGGGATGTGGTCTACGTGCGCATTGATGGCGGCGACGGCGGTCAGCAACAGATCGAGGAGGCTGTGCTGACCGCCGCCGCGTCGTAGCTTACTTCGGTTCAATAATGACGTATACCGGTAAACCCAGACCGCCTACGCCAAAGTATTCAAGGACATCCTTGGCCGGCGAACGGTCGAGGTGTTGGGCCTGGTATTTTATCTTGACGTAGTCTTCCATTCGTTCAAGCACATCGGGATCGACAAAGGTTGAGCGATTCATGGCGAGACAGTTTTTGCACCACGTGGCCCAGAAGTCGATGAACACAGGACGATCTTCTTCCAGAGCCTGCGCCAATCCGTCTGACAACGAGGTCACCCATCCGTGCTCGTCCATTTCCTCAACACTGGCCTGTACCTGTTCATGATCGACCAGGTATTGATCGTTGAAAAGAGCCGCACCTTCATAGGCATAGTAGGCCGCGAAAAGGAAAATGAAGATACCGAAGGCATACTTCACCTTGTTCATCCATGCGCCCGGCTTGGGTAAGAAGGACATGCCCGCTCCGGCGAAAGGCCACGGCAACGCCATACCCAACCCCAACAAGAAGGGCAGCAACAATCCCGCCGGTTGGCCTGTGTTGTATAGGTCTTGGGCGAAGAGCACCACACTGATGACGACAGGTCCCACACAGGCGCCCGCAAGCAATGCCGCAATCCCTCCCATGAAGAAGGCCAGACCGAGGCTACCGCCTTCTTTTTGCTTGATGTTGAGATTGGACTGGAACCGGGAAAAATCAATCGTGAAGATGTCGAACATGGCCAGCGCGAGGAGCACGAATATCGCCGCAATGGTGAAATTAAACCATGGCGAGGCGTTGAGGGTTCCGAACGCCGTACCCGCTACCGATGCCGCAACGCCCAGCAAACCATATACTGCGGCAATGGCCAATCCGTACGACATGCCGAGCACAAACCCACGGCTCTTGGATTTCGCCCGCGCTCCCGCGCCGATGATGGCGATGTTGATCGGAATGAGCGGCAACACGCAAGGCGTAAGATTGAGCGCCAGGCCGCCGATTAACGTCAGGAAGGCTACCAACCACAAACTCATACCGGCGAAACGATTGAGGCTAACGGATGCGGTCCCAGCTTCCACTTCGTCGAGCCATTCGATAAAGGCAGCCGAACGAATGTAACCCGAATTACGACCGGTAACTTCGAATTGGTCGGCCAGGGCGCGCCACTCTTCGTCCTCATCCACAACGTCGTCATCGGGAACATCGTCATCGGATACAGGCGCATCCGCAGCATCGAAATCAACCGATGCAAACCGCTCTTCCGCTTGGGGCGTCAACGTTACATCATCGGCGACCACTTCAGTTGAGATAGGCACATCCAACGACGTTGGCATCCAACACTGGCGGTCGTCGCAGGCCTGATAGTGAAGCTCGCCATCGATGGTAATCGGTCCCGGTTCAACATCGTCGGCCACTTCGAAGACCAATCCGATATGGAAGGTACCATCGAGGACCAACATGATGTCGTCGTCGCCGATGAGCGAAAACTCATGGGGTTCCGGATATACGGCGCCAACAAAGGTGATGCCTTCGGGGGGATCGGCCCGAAACTCCGTTGGAATAAGGAACGCCTCGAGCGGCTCATGGGCATTCACCTTCCAGCCTTCGGGCACGGTTACCTCAAGGATGGCTCGGAATTCCCGGCCGGCATGAACCGCATCCGTCTCAACGATGGACTCGGCGGTGACATCCGGGCCTCCGCCCATTTGGGCGGTTGCAATGGAGGCAACGAGTACAATCAAGGCCAGGGGAAACAGCACTTTACGCATATCGACTACATCCTTTCTGGATCATTCTGCGTCATCAAGCAAGGCTGCGGCTTCGTCTGGCGAAGTTACAGGCCTTTCACAGGTGTAGTTACGGCAAACATACACAGTTGGTTTACCATTGCTAGGTTCTCGCTCCGCCAACAGGGGAATCTGAACACTGATCTGATCCGCTTGCGTCTGGGATGGATCCCGTAACGCAACCACCGTATCGGGCAGGAACCGGGTATTCACGACGTCCAGCAGGGCAGCGGTTTCGGGGCTCTCCTTGGCCCCGATGATAGCAACTTCACGGGAAGGATGCATCGCAAGGTCCACGGCAAACAGCATATTCATAAAGGCCCGCGGCATATGCTCCAGCTGCGCCCGAGCCGCACGCAGGGTAGCTTCCGCTTTCTCCTGATATTCGCTTTTGCCCGTTAATCGTGCCAATCGAAGAAGACCCAGCGCCGCAACGGAGTTGCCCGATGGCTCGGAACCGTCGAAAAACGGCTTCGAGCGAACAATAAGTCCATCGTGATCGGAACTGGTGAAGTAAAATCCTCCGCTGGCGTTGTCCCAGAACCGTTCGATAAGGGCATCGGCCAACCTTTCTGCTTCGCGCAACCAGTCGGTATTGAAGGTGGCCTGATACAAGTCCACGAATGCGTCGCACAGAAAAGCGTAGTCGTCCAGGTATGCCGGCAACCGGCTACGCCCCCCTCGATGGGTACGCAACAGCCTATCGCCATCACGCATCTCATCGAGGATGAACCGAGCCGCTTCTTCGGCGGCATCCTTGTATTCGTTTCTGCCAAAGGCTCGGGCGCCTTTGGCCAAGGCGCCAATCAACAACGCGTTCCACGAGGTCAGTATTTTGTCGTCCAGACCAGGTCGCACCCGCTCCTCGCGCACGGCGAACAGCTTTTGCCGCATCTTATCGAGGCGCGATTCAAGTTCGTCGAGGGTCATCCCATGCCGTTCAGCCACCGACTGAGGCGGCCCGGCAATGTGCAGTATGTTCATCCCCTGGTGATAGGGTTCATGGGACTGGAAATTACCTTCAGGCCGGACGCCGTAGTAATCACAAAAAACAGCGGCGTCTTCCTTGCCCAGTTCGGCCACGAGGGCATCGTGCGTCCATAGATAGAATCGGCCCTCCTCACCTTCGCTGTCGGCATCTTCCGTCGAATGAAACGCGCCGCCCGGATCGCGCATGTCACGCAACTCATAGGCAAAAATGTCCTCGGCAACTTTGCGATACAGCGGGTTTTTCGTCAATTGCCACGCTTCGGTATAGACCTCGGCCAATTGGGCGTTGTCGTAGAGCATTTTTTCAAAGTGGGGCACCAACCACTGTTCATCGACGGAATAGCGGTGAAATCCGCCGCCCAGATGATCGCACATGCCGCCAAAATACATGAACTGCAAGGTATGCTCGGCCATTCGGCGGGACTCCTCGACCCCGTTGCGCCAGTAGTCCCGGAGCAATACCTGATTGGTCGGACCCGACGGAAACTTGGGAGCAGAACCAAACCCGCCATAGCGGCTATCGAACGTCGAGGCCAGATCCGCGGCTGCGCGACGGATCAATTCGGGCGAAGGGAGATCGGCCGCCCCTCCCGCGTCACCATCAATGGCTTGGATGTGGCGGACCATTTCGGCCGCTGTGTTCGCGATCTCGTCCCTGCGTTCGTCCCATGCCCGGCTGACGCCCTTTAAGACCGTCTTAAAGCTGGGTCGCCCCATCATATCGCGGGGCGGGTAATAGGCCCCCCCATAAAACGGCTGGAGATCAGGCGTGAGAAAGACGCTCATGGGCCAGCCGCCGCTGCCTGTCATAAGCTGCACGGCTTTCATGTAGATATCATCCAGGTCGGGCCGTTCTTCCCGATCGACCTTGATGCTGACAAAATGCGCATTCAGGATAGCCGCCACTTCGTCATCCTCAAAGGATTCATGCTCCATGACATGGCACCAGTGACAGGCCGAATAGCCGATGGAAAGGAAGATGGGTTTGTCTTCTTTTCGAGCTTGCTGCAGCGCCTCGTCATCCCACGGCTGCCAATCCACAGGATTGTGCGCATGTTGCAACAGATAAGGACTGGTCTCGTTCACCAAGCGATTGGTATGCTTAGGCACAGTATTGGATTCCGTATGCACAACAATGATTCCTTGATTCCGGTTGATTGAGTATTGTTTTAACCACACAGGGTAACAGCCTCCGCATTCCATCGCATTCCATGGGCACATGGTGCGCATACCAACGGGGGATTAGGGACTATGACCAAAGGAAGCTATAGATGACCCATGAAACCGAATGGACAGCCTTTTTCAATGACCATGCTACTATATATGAGACCAACTGTTTCACGAAGAACACAATGGCCGAAGTGGACTTCCTGGTCGAGGAACTACACCTAACACCGGACCAATCTATTCTCGATTTAGGTTGCGGAACCGGGCGGCATGCAATCGAACTAGCCCGACGGGGCTTTCGGGTGACGGGACTCGATGTGTCCCCGGGGATGCTGACGGAAGCACGGCGCAATGCGAAGGCGGCTGGCGTGGATGTGACTTGGATCGAGGCCAATGCCTGCGATTTTTCCGTGGAGACGTCTTTCGACGCCGTGATCGGCCTATGCGAAGGCGGCCTCGGTCTTCTCGGAACCGGCGATGATCCCATCGGACAACCGCAGGCCATCTTGGCCAATGTGGCCCAAGCCCTAAAACCCAACGCCATGTGTCTCTTCACGGTACTGAACGCCCATGCGCTGATTCGTCGACGCACGCAGGATGATGTGGTCACGGGCGAATTTGATCCCGTTGCCCTTGCAGAACGTTCTGAATGCATCGTTCCCGATGCTCCAGGGCCAACAGTCCTTCGCGAACGGGCCTTTGTTCCCACCGAGATCGTATTGCTCTTCGCCCAGGCAGGGCTCGAGGTTCTGCATATTTGGGGCGGTACGGCTGGAAACTGGGGTCGTCGTCCGATAGACCTGGATGAGATCGAATTTATGGC
>PWNM01000099.1 GCA_003557825.1 Candidatus Hydrogenedentota bacterium
CTGGTTCGCCGCGGCGATCATGGCGTCCACATCGGCTGTGGTGAATCCAAAAGGCTTCTCGCACAGGACATGCTTGCCGGCCTCAAGCGCCGCGATGCTGTGGTTGGCATGGTAGCAGTTCGGCGATGCGACGATGACCAGTTCCACGCCGGGGTGCTCCAGCAACGCCTCATGGGATGGATACCCGGCGCAGCTCAGCTCCTCAGTAACTTCGGCCACCCGTTCCTCAAGCGGATCGCATACGGCCGCCACCTGGAAATGCTCCGGCAAGCGGCCGATCACGTCCGCATGAATCCCCTTGCCGCTGCGTCCGAGTCCTATGATGCCCGTTTTGATTGGGTTTGTTGTCATAAAATCCACCTTGTTTGTTCTAACCAAACAACGTTAGAGGAAGGTGGCTGCGCCTTTGACGTGGCCACCTGCCGCTGTTTATACGCTCATGTTACGGGTACCAAAAAGTGATTCCGGAACCATGCTCTGTGATCAACCAAATCCGCCCATGGCTGTGGCAATACGCATGGCATGGGATGACAGCGTACCCGGCGTGCCTCGTCCAATGGGGTACCGGTTTTCGTTGTAATTAATGAATTCGACGTGACCATCCATGAACAACACGTTGGATCCCCCTGGAACATGGTTGAAACGGATAATGGGGTTAACCTCGCGGTCGGTCCACCAGGCGCCCCCGCCTTCACCGCCAACGGCGTCAAACATAACCACAATCTGGCTTTGGGAAGCGGCTCCTGCCGCGGGATTGTTGATGTCGGTTATGGTAAACCGCTCGATTCCCTCGCGCAACGAAGGATAGGAACTCGGCAGACGATTTCCAAATTCGTCGTATCCCAATGCGCCCTGCCGCCAGTCGCTGCCAAGGCCAAACGTTAACGGATCGATAGGTTCCTCACCAAATCCAACGCCGATGGCTTCACGCCAACGACCGCCTTGACAGACGGGTCCCGGCTCACCACCCGGATTTCCCCAATAGTGCCCGGTGTTGGGGGCTCCCTCCATGCTCTCTCGGTGTTTGTGCGCCGTATACTCGTAATAGGCTGAAAGAAAATCGACAAGTTGGCTTTTATTGTCGATCTTATAGCCCGTGTAGATATAAGAAACGGGCGAGGAAAGCAACAGATGCAAGCAGCCGTCTGCCACTCTCCATGCTGATGACCCCGGTTCATAATTACCAACATCAGCCGCCGCCCGCGCCACTTGGTCGGCGAGGTCTTCTTCAATACCGATATATTGTCCTTCGGGATCTCCCCGCGAGTCTGAGGGACAAATGGCGATGTTTACATCGTTCCAATAATCGGGATAAAGCTCCCGGCTGTTTACGCCCATATAGGTCCAGGAAAAGCGGCCCGTATCATCCAGTTGGGGATGAATACCGGTGTTGGGGGGAAAGGCGCCGTTGCGTTGCTCGGCGGAGAACATTTTGAATACCAGTCCCCATTGTTTCAGGTTGTTCGCGCACGATGCGCGACGAGCGGCCTCCCGCGCCCGAGCCAAAGCAGGAAGCAAGATCGCCGCCAGTATGGCGATGATCGCAATCACAACAAGCAGCTCGATGAGGGTAAAACCAGTACGTTTTGTTTGCATTACACCATCCTCCTGTTCATCTTGGTAAGCCAATGCCTATACCACCGGAGATCAACCGGCCCAAAGCCGTCACATCCAGCTTTAGGGAGAAAGTAGCATGCAGCGTGTCGTATGGATAGAACATTACGCCCCGCTATCTTTGAACAGTTTGCGCGCACATGGCCCCGCCGTGGAAAGGCATTGGTTATGTGAGAATTCCATTCCAAGAGATGGGCCCCTATTGTTCAAGTAATGGTAAAGCCTTTACGCATATCATGGTTCGATGCGGTGTCCGTTTGCATGATATCGTGAAACGAGTAGCCCTATGGTGTTGAGATTGATGGATGGTTTGAAACAAAAGGATGCTGGGATGATGAACTGGAAACGAACGGTCATTGTTTTACTGTGCGCAGCGGGTGTGGGAGGGGTGCTGGCTCCCACCTGCGTGGATGCAATCGAAGAGACTCCTGAAAACGAAGAACCTGCGCCCCTGGGACTCACGGTAGCCGACGACGGTACGTTGCTACTCGAGGGGGAGCCGTTCATGGGCTTTGGCATCCAATATCATGATTGTATTCGACGGCGGATACGGGACTTCGAAGATACTTCCTATCGCGAAGGGTTCGAAGAGCTGGCCTCGTATGGTATTCCCTTTAGCCGGATCATGGCCTGCGGATTCTGGCCGGTCGAAATGCAGCTTTATCTCGACGACCGCGACGCTTATTTCGAGATCTTTGATGATGTGGTGGCCACAGCCGAACGCACGAATGTGGGGCTCATCCCGAGTTTGTTCTGGTACTACGCCTGCGTGCCCGATCTCGTAGGCGAACCCATTAACCAGTGGGGCAACCCGGACAGCAAGACCCATGAGTTCATGCGCAAATATACCAAGGACGTGGTGACGCGATACAAGGATTCGCCTGCCATCTGGGCTTGGGAATTCGGCAACGAGTACAACCTGCCCATGGACTTGCCTCATCTCGAGGTGGGGCATGCCTGGACGTATCCCCACTTAGGCACCCCGGAGGAACGGACCGAAGACGATATCTTTCGATCGGAACACCTGGAAGTGGCCATGGCCGCCTTCGCCGATGAAGTGCGCAAACACGATCCCCACCGCATGATCGGCACCGGCCATTCGATCCCCCGACCGGCCGCCTACCATCTCCGCACGGAAGGGACTTGGGACCGCGATTCGGTCGATCAATTTAAGCAAGAGCTGCTCGTCCAGAACCCGGACCCGTACGACTCGATCAGCATCCACCTTTATCCACATGTCTTCGAGGATCGCTATTTTGACCAGGAACACACCACCTTCGAGGACGTGCTGCTTCCGATTATCGAGGTAGCACGGGAAACGGGCAAGACCATCTTCGTCGGTGAATTCGGCGCCCATGACGATGAACGGGCTACCCGGGAAGAGGCTCGCGAGCATAACGAAATGCTGTTTGAGGTGCTCCTCGAACTCGAGATCCCCTTGGCGAACTATTGGGTCTACGATTTCGAGCAGCAGGAACACTTCATCAATGTAACCTCCGATAACCATCGCAGTTACGTGCTCGATATGCTCCGCGACGCCAACGAGATCCTGCGCGAACGGATGGCCGAACAGGCCGCGCAACGAGACTAATCCATTTTGATATGATGTCCCTGTAAACGCAACCGACGGAGAGCTGATTGATGATGTATTCGACAAACAAGGCATGCGGTTTGGCGCTGGCAGGGGTACTGATGTTCCTGGGGACAGGGGCCGCACTGGCGGAGGGAGGAGCCGAGGAAATGGAGCGTCCGCTCGGATTGACGGTCGCTGAGGACGGCACGTTGTTACTCGAAGGCGAGCCCTTCATGGGCATCGGCATTCAGTATCAGGATTGTTTTCAGCGGCGTCTAAAGGATCCGGAGGACACGTCCTATCGCGAAGGATTTGAGGAACTCGCCTCCTATGGGATTCCCTTTGTGCGATTCATGGCCTGCGGGTTCTGGCCTGTTGAAATGGAGCTGTATTTCGAAGACAAGGACGCCTACTTCGCCATTATGGACGATATCGTCGCCACGGCGGAACGCACCAATGTCGGGCTGATTCCTAGCCTGTTCTGGTTCTACGCTTGTGTGCCCGACATGATGGAGGAATCGATCAATCAATGGGGCAATCCTGACAGCAAAACCCACGCCTTCATGCGCCAATATACCAAGGAAATGGTGACCCGCTATAAGGATTCGCCCGCCATATGGGCCTGGGAGTTCGGCAACGAATACAACCTGACCATTGACCTGCCCAACGCAATGGACAATCTGGCCTGGACGTGGCCCAATCTTGGCACGCCCGAAACACGGGACGAAAACGATGTGATGCGGTTCGAAGACATGGAGGTGGCATTGAAAGCGTTTGCTGACGAGGTACGCAAACACGATCCCCATCGCATGCTGAGCACAGGCCATGCCATTCCCCGCCCCTCGGCCTATCATCAGCGGACCGAGTTAAGCTGGACGCGGGATTCCCGGGAGCAGTACAAGCAAGTATTGCGCGACGAAAATCCCGATCCTTACGATTCGATTGGCATCCATATTTACCCCCATCTCCTCGCGGAAAACTACTTCGGCGAGGAGGACGGGACCTATGCCGATGTGCTGCGTCCGGCCCTGGAAGCGGCGCAGCAGGCCAATAAGACGGTGTTTATCGGCGAATTCGGCGCGCCCGACGGCTCCGAACACGGCAGCGAGCATTATGCTGAGACGTTGGAGGAGGCCCGCAAGCAAAACGAGGAGTTGTTCCAGGTCATCCTTGATCTCGAGATTCCTTTGTCGAACTATTGGGTCTATGACTTCGATCACCAGGAGCACTTCATCAACGTGACCTCCGACAACCACCGAAGCTATGTGCTCGATATGCTCCGCGATGCGAACAATACGCTACGCGAACGGATGTCCGAGCGTCAGGGGAATGCCGGGGAATAGCGCTTCCCCGTGTGTGAATAACAAGCTAGGGGGCGTCGTATTTGGTGCGATACTCACTGGGCGAGACGCCCCGGATGCGCCGAAATACGCGCGTGAAGTGGGCCGAGTCGCTGTATCCCAGCAAGTGGGCGATCTCGGTGATATTTTTGCCGCTGTGCAGCAGCATCCAACAGGCCCGCTGAACCCGGCGATGCTGATAGTATTGGGTCGGACTGGAGCCGAAAACGTGGTTAAACGAACGGCTGAAGGTTTTTACCGACATGCCCAGTTCATCGGCGATTGCGGCGACGCTCAGCGGTTCTCCATGCAGGATTGCTTCCTCAATCCGCTGCAAAAACCGGCGCATCCAGGGAGCCAATTCAGATTCAAGCACGAGATTTCCGCCGCTTTGGGTAAACGATCGATCCAAGACCACCATCATTTTTTTGAGCGCCGCTTTCATACGGATCAACGATGGTTTTGCGCTCTGCGTTTCGAGGGCAATATCCCGCAGTTCCTGAGCGCAGGCCTCCCAGGTGGCCTGGTCGATTTGCCACTGGGGCGTCTGGTTGCGCAGGGGCATTTCGCCGAGAACCGTATGCATAAACAACGGAATCAGATCGCCTTCGCTTAGCAGATCGTGCAAATCGTTCAACAGCCATTCGCCCAGATAGGCGCATTTGACCTTGGCCAGGCGGTCCACGTCTTCGTACGAGTGTACCTCGCCGGGAGCCAAGGCATGAACCGAGCCGCGGCCCACTTCAATGCGACCGTGGGCCGTCTCGTGGATGCCGGTGCCCCCAACGACAAAGGTCAGCTCGTAGTGGTCGTGGTCATGGGGCGGGTAGTTGTTCATGCCTATCAGCCGGTGAATCGGAATCGGCAACCCCAGTTCGGGCAGCTCCACTTCGTCCATTCCACGGGCAGGATGGACGCTGCCAAACACCTTGACCGGGACGCGGGCTGTGAGGCCCTCGCTTTCTCGTGTTATCGTTAGCATGTATGGAAAAAGTATAGCGATTTCCAGATTGGGATTCCATAAAAGTCAGGACTTCATAATACAATCCAGCCTGTATTAACCGAGAGTGGCATAGTGTATATCGCCTACCCAGGAAAGGAAAACTGATGCATCCCGTTCTGCTGCAAGTCCAGTTTGCCCTGTACTTGTTGGCCGCGACCCACGCAGTCCAGGGGGAACCCGCTGTGACGCGAATCGAGGACATTCCCTATGGTGACACGGGTCATGAACATTGCCGGATGGATCTGTATCTGCCGCCGGATGATAGTGCCAATGGAGC
>PWNM01000499.1 GCA_003557825.1 Candidatus Hydrogenedentota bacterium
CCACCTTTGGCATGACCTTCCCGCTGGTGACCAAGGCGGACGGTTCCAAGTTCGGCAAGACCGAGGCCGGTACCATTTGGCTCGATCCGAAACGGACTTCCCCTTACCGCTATTACCAGTTTTGGTTGAACCAGAGCGATGCCGATGCGCCCCGGTTCCTGCGGTATTTCACGTTCCTGTCTCCCGAGACGATCGCCGAACTCGAGGCCGAATTGGCCGCCGCACCGGAAAAACGGATTGCCCAGCGCCGCCTCGCCGAGGAAGTCACTCGCATGACCCATGGCGAAACGGCCCTTGCCAATGCTCAACGGGCCACGGAAGCCATGTTCGGCGGGACGTTGACCGGTTTGGACGATGCCATACTCGAAGATATCTTCAGCGAAGTGCCTTCGTCCGAAGTACCGCGAAGCGCGTTGTCGGGCGATCGATTGCTGTTGGATGTGTTGGCGGAAGCGGGCGTGTTCCCGAGCAAAGGCGAAGCCCGACGGATGGTTAAAAGCGGCGGATTGTACCTGAACAACGAACGCATCGCCTCCGATGACACCGCACTCACCGAGCAGTGCCTCTGCTCCAATAGCCTGGCGGTCATCCGCAAAGGCAAGAAGAACTACCACTTGCTGCGGTTTATCGATGGGTGAGCAATAAAAACTTTCATCTGAGATCTCAGATCTGAAATTTGAGATCTCAGATCTGAAATCACAAAGCGTTATTTTCCCTTTTCCGGATCAGGATATATCTCCGGTCGAGCTTCGTGTAGCTTATGGGCAAGATATCGTCGGAACTCCTCGGCCTGCTGCTTTGATTCGTATTGCTGGCGCGTTGCATCGTTGAGGTGCCGTTGACCCTTGATATCCGTGTTCTGCAGGCTGTCTGCCCAAGCGCGGATCTGCCGGGAACAGCTTTCGGATAGCCGGGTCAGTTTTGGAATTTGCCCTCGGAGATGAGCCGAATCCGGAAGGCGTTCGATAAGATGAAGCATAGAACGTACCTCTCCGGCCGAACCACGGGCTATGTACAAAAAGGCAAGTAGCTCTGCGGTTGAGCCACGTTCGAACCCCTCGGCGATATTGTTGGACACAGATAGAGCGGCGCGGCGGATCTGGTCGCGGAGATCGCCCGGTTGGCTGAAAAACCGGTCGCGAGTTAGGGCATATATACCTTCAGCCAGATCCATGGCAGCCTTCCAACAGGGCAGCTCCTCAAATCGTTTGTACTTCATGCGCTACCCTTTATTAACGGTCGAAGCGGAGGCGCCAGCGGACGGTGCCGGATCGCTCTGCGGTGAAGCGCAGGCGGATGACGGTATCGTCTTGGGTGAGGTCGTAGTCGACGTCGTAAGCCTGGCCGTCGCGCAGGGTGTAGGGCGAAGGCGCAAGGAAGTAGAGATCGTAGGTCCGTCCCCTTTCGGCGCGCCAATGGCCTTCGAGATGGCCCGTGCTTTCCGACCATCGAACATCGCTGAGTTCCGCGGTCCCTTGGGAGAGGTGATGGGGCGCGCCTACGAACATGGGACGTCGCTGAAAGGTCCGTAGACCGAAGACGCGAACGCCGCCGGCAGGAACCGATACGGTCAATTGGTCGCGGACCGTACCATGGTATTGCTCCTCCCAGAACCCAAATACGGTGTGATAGGCCGACGGGTCGAGGTCCAGCGCCCTCAGCGGCACGGTGAGCGTCTGGGACATGTCGGGGTTATTGTTGAACAGCGCCACCACATGGGTTGTGCCGGCAGGCGACCTCAAAGGCAAACTCCAAATCCGCGGCCCGTTGCGGTCGAAAAGGTCCACCGGCCGAGCGGATCGATCGGGGATGGGCAGGACTTTTCGTAACGCCGTCCGATCCGCTGCGTTCCAGTTGATGGCCTCCGGTCCCAGTTTGAGCGTACCCGACAATAGCGAGGCCCCTGTCAAAGCGGCCTGTCCCGCGGGGTCTCGAGGCGTGGGGATGCGTTGGCTCAGGTCAAAGATGGGTGTCCACAAAAAGGGCGTATAAAAATAGCGTTGCGCAGCGGCGGACCAATCCTGCACCGGCGTTTCGGGAAAGTAGACGCCTCGAGCAAGGGCAGCGGACAAGGGCAACGCGCCCCCGCTGACCACGATGTGATCCATACCCGCAGCCTCGCGGAGCAGTTGCATGCATTGCCGGATTGCCTCAACGGCCTTGGGTCCGTTCTCGCGATGGACAAGGGCCGTATGCAGCACATCGGGACCGTCGGGCAGGACCAGCGCATAGAAGCCCCAATCGTCGAATACCCTGCGCGTCAGACTCAGTAGGTACTGCTCCATCAAAGGATGCGCCGGATCCATGACATGGCCTGCAGCTTCATCGGGCTGAACGAATAAACCGGGATACTGGTCGATGCGGGGATCGCCCGGTTGGGCCCGAAAGGCATCGACGGCGATGCCAAGGGTGACGCCCGCATCCTGGGCGGTACGTGTCAAGCGACGAAACGCGTCGGCCGAAAACCGCGCCGGTTCGAGGGCATCGTTCCCGCTTTCCCAACCCGGACCAATGGTGGCATGGGTGATGCCGGCAGCCAGCAAGCCGTCTCCCAAGGCAGTGATCCGGCGCTCCAATTCCTCAGCGGAATCGGTTCCCGAGAGGGCGATCCACCCCGCGGGTACGGCGTCGCCCCGGCTTGGAAGACGATGAGCAGCGGCGATGGCATGCCCGTAGCGCTCAAGGCCGGTCAGGGGGTTGGGTTCGGTTATGGCTACATAAAACACCTCGGAAACCAGTTGTTCGCCGGGCTCGACCGTTACAGGCGGATCGAACACGCAGGCCGCCCGGAAATGCTTGAACTCATAGGGTTCGGGATTATCTCCGCGGGCCATTTCGATCCGGGTGGTCGAATGGTCATTGGTCAGGAATCCCGCGATAATCGACCGGCCCGTAGCCGGATTGTGGGCGGCCAGGTTCCACTGGCTTTCGGCGTTGTCCTGCACGAGTTCGGGCGAAGGACGATCAAGGGGCTGGGTCAAGATCATCGTGTTCTCGGCTCCATGCCCCATGGACATCGAGCCGCGACCCGGCGCGCCGGTGGCCCATGGAATCAGGGCCCGTACTTGGACCGGACGGCGCCCCGTATTGATGTAGGCGACCTGTACGCCGAAGAAGGGTTGCGTCGGATAGGTACGAATGGACCATTCGCAGTCTTGCCGCCGCAGGGTCATTCCCTGGCCTTCGCCGAGGGCATCCCGAACGATATCGCGCATACTCCAACGGCCATCGACCGACAGCCGTTTGGGGCTATCTTCTCCCTCGAGCCAGACCATGGGAAAGGCCATCTCGAAGATGGGTTCGCCCGTGCGTAGGTTCACGCTGATGGGTCCGCCGCGATGGAAGATCATGTCGTAGCTGGCCGTGCTGATGGTCCGATAGGTTTGGCGCGGACGAAAACGTCCGTCCATTCCAACGGCGTTAAAACACAGCAAAAGCGCCAGCAGCACGGCGACAACCGTCGCAACACGGGGGCTTCTTAGCGTGAAAACGCCCCGATTCCCCCTCAGGAGCTCCGGGGCGCCGGAAATTCGTTGCACATCGTTATCGATGCTATGTGTCAAGTACCACCTCTTTGCCGGACTTGCTCGATGCATAGGCAGCGAGGGCCACTTCGAGGGCAGCCCGTCCGGCCTTCCAGTTCATCTCGAGTTTGGCCTTCCCGTCGACGATGTCGATCCAGTGGGCAATCTCGGTTTCCCAACCGCCCTTGGTGGGAGCCTTGTCGAGGGTTTTCCATTCAGTTACGCTATCCTGTCCTGCCGAGGCTTTTCCGCCACACAGGAACAAACCTTTCATGTAATCGCAGATCAACGATCCTTCCGTGCCATAGATCTCGACACCGGTGAATCCGGGCTTGCTGGTCCATCCGACCTCAATCGAGCCCAGGGAACCGTTGGCAAACTGCAACAGCAGCAAGGCGTTGTCGTCGACCTTGATCTTTTTCACCAAGGTGACCGCACGAGCCATGACCGACTTGACCGGCCCAAACAACCAGAGGGCCAGATCAATGGCGTGGATGCCCATATCGAGCATGGCGCCGCCGGCGGCAATTTTCGGGTTATAGAACGATTCCGGATCTTTCGCCCACCCCGGATAGGGGCCGCCATGGGCGAATCGCACGCGAATGCTGAACGGTTTGCCCAGCTGCTTATTCTGCAGCATCTCCTTGCAGGCCTGGGGACCCGCCATTAACCGATGGGTGAACCCGACCATGAGTTTCTTGCGGGCCTTTTTAGCCGCTTCGGCCATAGCGTCGGCCTCTTTGAGGGTCGTCGCCATGGGTTTTTCACAGAGCACATGGCATCCCGCCTCGAGGGCTGCGATGGTGGCCTTGGCATGGTCCCGGTTCGGGGTACACACGCTGATCACGTCGAATTTCTCTTTGGCCAACATGCTCTTATAATTCTTGTATCCCTTCATCCCCGGAAAGAGTTCCTCCACTTCGGCGTGGCGCTCCTCATTCGGGTCCGCATAGGCGACCAATTCGACGTTGTCCAGCTTCTTGTATCCCGGCAAATGACACCCTTGGGCAATGGCTCCCGCGCCAATGATCCCCACTCGGTATGTTTTCTTCGATGCTTTGGTCATGACGAAACTCCTCTCCGCTTGGATCCAGTTTTGCATCAGTCTACCCCGCTTGCGTTTTCGGGTCAACGCCGCGGTTGATCCGGGCTGTGGCCAAAGGGTATTATCTGAAAAAGAATTCAGCATTTAATCTGTTGCATGGGAGACCGACGATGGCCAAAGGACTGACCAAACGGCAAGCTGAAATCCTCGACTTTATCATCGACAGCATCCACGACAACGGAATGCCGCCGACCATCGCCGAGATTGGCCGCCGGTTTGAGATCACCTCGACCAATGGCGTGGCCGATCACCTCGCGGCCCTCGAACGTAAGGGCTACATCGAACGCAGCTCAAAAGCCCGGTCCATCCGGATAACACCCAAGGCTTCGGCAGGGCTCTACGAAACCCGGGTGTCCCTCGTTCCGCTCGTAGGAAGCATCGCCGCCGGCACGCCCCTCCTTGCCGAGGAGAATATCGAAGAGCACATCCCCGTTTCGGCGGGATACGGGAAAGATGGCGCCTATGCGCTGCGGATTTGGGGCGACAGCATGATCGAGGACGGCATTTTCGAAGGGGACGTGATCATTGTGGACCCCACGATACCGCCGACCAAAGGGGCTATTGTGGTGGCCCTGGTCGAGGGAGAGGCCACGGTGAAGCGCTACTACCGTCACGGCGACATGGTCGAACTGCGCCCTGCCAATGCCGCCATGAACCCGATCATCGTCCCTGCCGCCTCGGTGACGCTACAAGGCGTGGCCACCGCCCTGCAACGGGCGTTACGCTAAAGCAGGTTCACCCGCTTAGACAAGCATGTTAAGGAACATGGGCGAACCGGGCTGCGGGGGGACTCGAATCGTATCGTCTACAATAAACTCGGTTGGTTGGGCGCCCATTGCCGCTTGCGTCTCTTCCACTTGTAACACACCATCTTCTGGGGCTACGGGCGCGGTCATGTCGGGGCCGACCGGCTGCTCGGGACCGGCGGCTTGTTGCGCTTCGGGGGCCTGTTGGGGTTCCGGAACCAATTGGTCGCGCAGTTCGGCAAACCGTTCGCGGATACGGGCCTGTTCCTCCTCGACAGTTGGAACAAGCGTGCGCGCATTCTCCACGTTTTGCCGCACCGTTGTGGCGGTAAGCTGGGGTATCGAGACGGTATCGCGGCCGAATCCGACGCGCACTTCACCGGCAGCAGCGGCGGCGGCTGTGGGAGCTCCTCCCCGGCCAAGCGGTTGTTC
>PWNM01000274.1 GCA_003557825.1 Candidatus Hydrogenedentota bacterium
GAGCAGGTTGAACAGGTCCTTTCGATCGCTGAGCTCCGGCGCAACGGCATAGAATGCCCCATTGCCGTCGCCCCAGTACCAGGTCGTTGCGAGGCACTCGTGGTAGACCAAGTCCCAAAGGGGAATGCGTACGGCGGGATTAATGCCGTATGCAAGGTAGTCCGGGTCCAGGGCGTCTCGCGACTCAATCGGAATGAGCTGGCCGATCTCGTCCATCTGCCACCAGAAGGGTCCGCTCATCATGCCCTCGGCGTAGTCGAGCCAAGGGACAGCCCAGGCTTTGCCGTGTTCGCCGCCGGCCACCTGGCGCAGATCCCGAATATAGCGTTGGAGCCGGATGCGATACATGAGGTCATCGCGTTGGTCGGCTTCCCGACTCGGCGTATAATCTTCGAGCAACCCTATGGTCGGATTGACATCGATGAAACGGGCCGTCTTTGGATGATCGTCGAGTTGTGCTTCGAGTTTGCGCCGCGCTACGCGAGGCATCAGACTCGCCGCCCGATGATAGAACTGACGGCCGTCGGCCCCCAACCAGCCTTTAAGCCGTTCGCCGTCGACCCCGGTATAGGCCTCCTCGATAGGGGCCAGGTAGCCGTCCTCACGGGGCTCGTCGCTCACGATGAAGTCGCTGAAGTTCTCGTATTCGCTGACCAAAAACCCCAACTCGCGCATCATCATGATGTCCTCTATCGGATACGGATTGTTGGCGCTAATGACGGCCCGGTCGATGCCGGCCGCGCGGGCTTCCTTGGCAAACCGTCGTTGCAATCCGGTCGTCTGCGCGCCGCGGTCATCAAGGCCTGCGCCCCAAACCACTATGGCTCCGGCGAGTTGATCCACTAGGGGTGTCTCGCGCTGCTTGTCGCGCAGGGTCCGGAACAATCCGTTTTCCTGGGCATAGGCCCGAAAATGCCGGGCCATTGCAACGTATCCGCCGTCATCGATAAACCGATACGACATGCGCCGGGCATACCGAAAGGCCTCCATGTTGTGGAACAGTTCGACCTGCGGCCAAGCATGGTCGTGCGCATCAGGAGCCAGCCGGACCAACACACACGTCGGCGTGTCGAGCATCACCATAACGCCATCGCCTTCGGCCCCATCCAACACGCCGACCCACGGCATATCGAGTCCGTTGACATTGCCGTAGACCACCAGCGCCGCATCGCGATGCTTCGGGTCATCCTGAGGAATGATAACACCGCCGGAACGGTTGTTGAATACCAGCCGCCCCTCCGTTAGGTCTGCCATTGGCTTCGGGGGATACGGCAGCAACACGTTAATGCTACGGCCATCGGCATCGACCAGGAAATCGACCACGCCGTCGTCCAGCACCCGCACCGAACAGCGAAACCCTTCATCGTTGTCCCGATCACGAAAGGCGATCTCGAGCTGATCCGAATAAGGCTGCTCGACCGAGGTCGTCTCGAACCGGTCCGACCCGGCCACCCAAGTCCGCCCCGTTCGCGTATCGGTGAACGTATACCGATGCGCCGAAGCCTCAAAGGTCAGGGTAAGCACGTCCCGCTGAATCGTGACCGTATCGGACATGATTTCTCCCTGCGACACACCGGACACCAAACCGGCCAGTAAAATCCCCACGGCAATACCCATTTCAAACTCCTTTCGATGATAAAGACCCAATCCAAACAACCATAAGGCGTATAGAATACAGTTTGTGCCGTGATACGTCCATTGACCCACCGGGCTGCAGATAGGTATGGTTAGACCCACAGCATAGGACACGGCGCAGAGGAGCCGAAACCAGAAGGAGCCGATCGATGAGGATAAGACAAATAGGAATAGTGCAGATGCTCGTGGCGGCGGTGGTGTTGGCCCCGTGGCCGGCGGCAGGCGAGGACGCCCAGTCGGTGAGCGCGACGGTCGAAGACGATCGTATCGTGGTGTATGTAGACGGCGAAGAGTTTACGGCGTACAACTTCAGCGAGGAGCACAAATATCCGTTCTTTTACCCCGTCAACGGACCGCAGACGGGAGTTAGCGTGACCACATGGGATCAGCCGCCCTACCCGCACCATAGCTCGCTCTATGTGAGCCTCGATATGGTCCGTTCCGAAAGCGTCGAACGCGGGAATTATTGGCAACCGCGCCACGAACTCGACACGGGCCAGGTGTTTTCCCGGGCTCCACGTGTCATTGAGGATACCGGCGACAAGGTGGTGATTCGGGATGAATGCGACTGGATTGTAACCGCGGCGGACGCCCATCAACTCAAGGACACGCGAACGGTGACCATCACCGCGCCCTCGCCGTCCGTACGGATTCTCGATTTCGAGTTCGATTTTCACGTATTGAAGGATCTTGAGGTGGGACCCACGGGGCACTCGTTCTTTAGCGTACGCATGGAGCCGAAGCTGGCCGTGGGCGACCCGGGCCATGGATTTGAAGACGTGGCGGCCCTCGGAACGGGGACCATCGTGGATTCGGAAGGCAACACTAACGAGGCAGGCACGCGGGGTCACACCGGCGCGTCCTGGTGCGCCTACTACGGCGCACACCATGGCGAGACCGAAGGCGTGGCGCTAATACAACACTCGGGCAATCCCGAGTACCCGGCGCCCTGGTTCAACCGCGACTACGGATTTATGTCGCCCACGCCCTTTGACTTTATCGACGCCCCCGTATCCCTCCCCGAAGGATCCAGGGCTACCATGCGCTATCGGGTCGTGGTGTTCGCCGGCGACCCGGACGAAGCCGACATCGCCAAGTGGCACGCCGACTTCGAAGGCCGCTGATCCGACACCGAACACCGGCCGACATACTTGCTATTGGCCCGAGTCGCACAGCGTTGGATGGATCGTATCGTCATGGCGCATGCTCCCCATAGGAGGGTGCGCGTCCCTCGGTGGTCTGGCCGGGCGCCGCTTCGTCCTCGGCGGGCGTCGTTAGCTCCTGGTGGTCGAACAGGGCAAGATAGGGTTCGTACCGATAGCGGCGGTTGCGTTGCTGACCTGTGATCTCCTTTAGTATGCCTAGCCGTTCGAGGTCATCGACGACATGGGCGGCGGTGACATAGGCACAGTCGAGGTGGCGCTGGACCATTCGGATCGATACGATGGGATGCTCGTATAGATAATCGAGGAGGCGAAGGCCGTTGGTGGCGGCGGCCCCTTGGGCGATCTGTTGGCGGTGTTCCTCGCGCAGTGTGAGGATGGCGCGGGCGGTGTGGGCGGCGGCTTGGCTGACCTCAGAGACGCCGCGAAGGAAGAACCGAAGCCAGCCTTCCCAGTCGCCGTCGTTGCGGATGGCGGTAAGACGATCGTAATACTGGGCACGGTGGGCCTTGAAGTAGTAGGAAAGGTAGAGCAAGGGCCGCTGGAGGACGCCCCGCTCGCAGAGCAGAAGGGTGATCAGCAAGCGCCCGACCCGGCCGTTGCCATCTAGAAAGGGGTGGATGGTCTCGAACTGGGCATGGGCGAGTCCGACATGGATGAGCAGGGGGAAAGTCTGGCGGTCATGGAGGAACGTCTCGAAATCGGCCAGAGCGCGCTCCATTTCATGGGGCGGAGGGGGCACAAACTCGTCGTTGGCAAGGGTGCAGCCAGTAGGACCGATCCAGTTTTGCGAGGTACGGAATTCGCCGGGCTGGCGTTCCTGGCCCCGTACGTTCTCGAGCAATCGGCCATGGATCTCCCGGATCAGGCGCAGCGAGAGCGGCAACGTGGCCAGGCGCTCCAAGCCGTGATTCATGGCCGCGACGTAGTTGATAACCTCCTCAACGTCCCGAGGTTCGTCTTCGGTGAGACCGTCGGCTTCGAACTCTAACACGTCCTCGAGGGTACTCTGCGTCCCTTCAATTTGGGAACTAAGCACCGCTTCCTGACGGACGTACATGGCAACAAAGAGGTCTGGATTAGGCAGGACGGAAGCCACGCCGTCCAGTCGGCCGAGGGCGCGGTCTGCTTCGGACAGCATACGGGCCAAGTCGCGGCCCTGAACGAGGGGGGGGTCCGGCGGCAGCGGGGTTGGGATAAACGCACGATAGGCTCCCTGCCCCGATCCCTGAGTGATGTAACGACCTGCTCTATTTGCTGTTTGCGCCATGCTGGCTCCTGTTTCAGGCGGCTGAAACACCCCCTTGTATCTTTATATCTTATTTTAGATTAGGGCCATTTGTTAAAACAACGCACCAACCGGCCGCACAGTATCTCAGCGAAGTAAAATAACACCGCGTGTTCGTGCTGACTTGAGGGCACTATAACCAATAATTCCTTGTTTTTCTTGATAGACAACAGCGCATCATGCGGCGCATCGGAGGATTTCGACTTCCTTCTCCACGGCCGCCTCGGCGCGGGCCAACACCGCGCTGATGATCACCGTACAGACTCCCCGTTGAAGTGTGACGTTAGCGTGGCCCAGGGCAGTTTGGCCTTGCCTGCAAATGATGCAGTTCATGATTGCCTCCGTTCTTAGAAATCAGGACGCTGGATGGCGGGATCGGGCTCGTATGCCGTGATCACATAGCGGGGATCCTGTTCCCGGTTGTAGCCTAAAGCGACAGGTTCCCCTCAAAACTCCGCCACATTAACCACATACTGACCACATCAAGGAACGGACACAAAAACGGCCCAAGGGGTTAGTTTCCTAACTCCTTGGGCCGCTCAAGCTTAAAATGGTCGGGGCGACTGGATTTGAACCAGCGACCCCTTGACCCCCAGTCAAGTGCGCTAACCGGGCTGCGCTACGCCCCGACCGAAACATGGTGATAGTGGTGTGTCGTCACTCGTTGTCGAGAAGGTCCAGCAAGGCTCGGATCTCGGCTTCGATGGCGTCGATCCGGTCGATGACCTCCTGCTGGGTTCGCGGGCGGCCTTCGCCGCGGAGTTCTTCCGCGAGCCGTTGCCGCGCCCCTTCCGTGGTCATCCGTTCGACCCAGAGAAGCTGGCGGATCCGCCGGACAATCTCGATGTCTTCGGCAGTGTAATACCGCCTCTTCGAACGAGTGCGTTTGGGTTTCAACTGTGGAAACCGTGCTTCCCATTGTCGCAAGACGTGGATGGGAACCTGGGTTTCTTCGCTCACTTCGGAAATGGAGTGGCGTTTTTCTTCGTGAGCAACCATGAAATGATACCAATCCTACGTTCGTTTTGCAACCTTTGGAACGAAATCTGGGGGTATTGTAGCCTACATTCAAGTATAGGTCGAATGGACGGTTTGAACCACCGGTCGGTTTCTGTTTAACTCAGGCTCCATTTAAGGCAAACCAAGGCGAAGCAGTCTCGAGGGGCGCACTGGCGCATTCCCTCGGTTCGGCACAAAGCCCGTCGAGCAGGCTTCAAACGCACATCAGGGGATGTACACAACAATGAGCGCGGTAAAAGAAGGCAAGACCAAGACGATCCTATCGCAGGATGATCAAAAAGGACAGATTGTTTTTCTATTTAAGGATGACGCAACGGGAAATGAAGGGGTGTTCGACCCCGGGGCGAATGAGGTCATGGGCGCGATCGAGGGGAAGGGCAGCGCGTGTTTGGCCCTATCCATGCACTTTTTCAGTATCCTTGAACGTGAAGGAATCCCAAGCCACTTTATCAACGGCGACCTTGCGCAGCGTACCATGACTGCACGCAAAGCCACCCTTTTCGGACACGGCCTGGAGTTTATCTGCCGACGGTATGCCTACGGCAGTTTTCTACGTCGTTTTGGAGCCTATGCGGAAAAGATGCAGGACCTCGGCTACCTGGTCGAAGTGACCCTCAAAGACGATGAACGAGGCGATCCACCCGCAAGCGATGATATTTTGCTTGCCTTGCAGATAATGGA
>PWNM01000333.1 GCA_003557825.1 Candidatus Hydrogenedentota bacterium
ACCCCAGTTGGCCAGCCCCCCGTACAAGACACTTTTCCCCGCATTCGCAGCCATCTGCAGTATATCAACGACCAAAAAACGACCTCCATGTTCAAGAAAGTTCATCTCCTGTTGGGCGAAGGCAAGGCATCGTTCGTCGACCCCCATACGCTGGCTGTGGGCGACCGACGCATAACGGCAAAACGCATATTCATCTGTGCAGGGACTCACCCGGCCATCCCGCCCATCGAAGGCCTGAAAGCGGCGCAACCGCTGACAAACGAAACCCTATTCGATCTGGATAAAACGCCGGAATCGCTTATTGTCATTGGCAGCGGGGCCATCGCCTGCGAAATGGCCCAGGCCTTTGCTCGGTTGGGCTGCAACGTGACGATGGTGATGCGGGGCAAGGGTCTGCTATGGCGGGAGGATGAGGAGGCGGGGAAACAGCTCGAAGAAACGTTTGCCGATGAAGGCATTCAAATACTCCGCAACCGTACCATGACGAAAGTCGAGCGTACTAACGGCGCGGTGACCCTCCACACCGAAGAGGACGGGACCATTGAAGCGTCCGAGATTCTGGCGGCGACGGGGCGCCGGATGGACTTTGGACCGATGAATCTGGACGCAGCCGGAGTCACATACACGAAAAATGGAATCATGGTAAACAAGCACCTACAAACGAGCCAGAAGCATATTTATGCCGTGGGCGATTGCAACGGGTATGCCCAACTCTCGCATGCCGCCATGCATCAAGGCATGTTGGCGCTGATAAACGCTATGGCATTTTGGCCCATGAAACAAAACTATCAGTCTTACTTGGTCCCGTGGACGGTATTTACGGAACCGCAGATATCGCAGGTAGGCCCTCGCGAATCGGAACTCAAGGACAAAGGCATACACTACGAGACCGTGGTCGTTCGACATGAAGACTACGGCGCGGCCATCGCTGAGAATCTGGGCCGGGGATTCGTGAAAGTACATGTCAGCCCCCGCGGCCGAATCTATGCCGCCACCATCGTTGGCGAAGGCAGCGGCGAGATGATCAACGAATGGGCGCTGGCTATCCAGCAGCGTATCCCGATGTATCGAATAATGTTGCTGCAACATTCGTTTCCTACCATGTCGTTCTTGAACAAGCGCGTCTCGGAATCGTGGATGATGAACCGGATGAAATCATCGGCCATCCAGCGTATGGCGCAGTTTTTCTACCGACTTTAGCAGCTTTTGGGGAACGACTCGGAACGAAGACAACGGAGGTACATGGATATGCGATATTTCATCCTGTTGACGGCCCTGCTGTGTTGGGCGATTCCCGCGACCACCTATGAACTACCTGCTCCCCGCGCCGAAATGCTTCGCTCGACGGATTGGGTTGCGGAACGACTCGGCCAAGAGAAACTGGTAATCGTCCATGTGGCCGAAGACCGAACCCAATACGACGAAGCCCACGTTCCCGGAGCCCGGTTTTTGCCCTGGTCGGCGGTGGCACAAAAACGTAACGGTGTCATCGGGATGCTACCGCCAACTGAGGAACTCGTGGAAACCTTTCAAGACCTCGGTATTGACGCCGATTCCACGGTCGTATTCTACGACGAGGAAGGCGGTTTTCGCGCGGCTCGCGCCTTTTTGGCGTTGGACTACCTGGGCGCATCGGATAACGCGGCGTTGATGGATGGCCACTGGCCGCTCTGGCAGCGTGAGTCCCCCCCTGTGAGCGACACCCCGCCTCCGCCTGGCGAGCCGGGCAGCATGCAGCCCTCGCTCCGGCCGTTCGTGATTGGGGTCAATATGATGCAGGATGTGGTATGGCTTAATTCCAGTGGTCACGAAGCATATCACCTGTTCGATGCGCGCCCGTCTGAACAATTCCATGGAACCGATCCCGGGGACGGCATCGAACGCGCAGGGCATATACCAGGCGCGGCGAACGTATTCTGGCAAGAAACTGTGAAGAGCATGGAGGAACCGGTATTTCGAAGCGTGCCGGACTTGCTTGCATTGTACGGGCTTACCGATATCCGCCCCCATGCGGCCCAAATTGTAACGTATTGCCGCACCGGCGGGCAGGGGGCGCATGCCTATTTTACGTTACGATATCTCGGATTTCACCCGGTACTCTATGACGGCTCCTATATCGAATGGCAGAGCCATCCCCACCTTCCCGTCAGTCAGGTCGAGTGATAGGAAGGCGAGCGGTCAACATGTGCCACACTTTAGGCGTTCTCTCACATGCATGTATAATGCGAAGTGGGCAGGCCGGGCAGTCGCGGCGTCCGACGGACGTCGAGGAAAGTCCGAGCTCCACAGGGCAGGGTGCTTCCTAACGGGAAGGCGGGGAAACCCGACGGAAAGTGGCACAGAAACAACACAGCCGATGGCCTTTTACGGCACAGGCAATGGTGAAATGGTGCGGTAAGAGCGCACCAGCGGTCCGGCGACGGATCGGCTGGCTAAACCCCACCCGGAGCAATGCCGAATAGGGATGCTATGGCGTGGCCCGCGCCGCATCCGGGTTGGCAGCTTGAGGCGCGCGGCGACGCGCGTCCTAGATGAATGACTGCCTCGGGGCGACACCGCCCTAGACAGAACTCGGCTTACAGGCCTGTCCCATGCAGCGCCGCAACGCCCTCTCGTTGCGGCGCTGTTCTTTTTTCATCCTCCGATACTTGCGAATGTGGGCGAATACGGGCTGTATGGGGTACAATGGGGAAAAGCCTTACGTTGCCATGGAGGAGCCGATAATGACGTCCAAGAGGCTGTACAAACGGGCGGCCATCAACGCAATCATCCTGGCCTGCGTCGCCGCCTTTGCCGTTTGGTTTATGCGCACCTACGACACCCCGTCCAGCGAAAGTGCATCCCCCTTACCCCATAGAGCCGCATGGGAAGGCCGGAATACGGAGTCCATACCCGCCGCGTTGCCCTTCGAAGTGGGCGGTCCTTTTATGTATCGGTTCAAAGAAGGCCAACGATTGGGTTATACATTAGACGCCCAGATCGGCGGTTCGGGCATCGACCTGGGCGAGACCTCCCCGGTAGCCATGACCCTGAACTCGGCGCTCTCCCTGGTCACCCGTGAGGTGGACCGCTCCGGCAACGGTCATCTGCGATTCCAATTCGAATGGGTTCGTATGGGCGGCGATTTTATGGGTGAAAGCCTCGAGATTGAGCATAGCGCCGATCGGAGTCGAATGGCGATGGGACGCCGGGTATTGGTCGATACGGCAGCGGGGGACTCGATCGAGGGGATTCCACAGCTTGAGTTTTTCGCCACCCCTATCGACATGGTGGTTGCGCCGAGCGGCGAGGTGCTCCACGTTGAAGGTCCGCCGGGATTCGATCCGGCTTTCGGGCCGTCGAATGTCGCGGTACCCGTACGGTTTGAGGAATCCGAGATCCCCCTGCAGGGGCAATGGATGTCGGAACTACAGATCCCCATTCCGGGTATCGAGGAGACGGTACCTACCCGTGTTGAGAACACCATGTTGGGCTATGAAACGGTGAACGGTCGCCAGTGCGGGGTTATCCATCAGCGGATGGAATCCGAGGCGGCAACGCCGGGAACCATGTTCTCGCCCGAAAGCATCCTTGGCAGCAGCATGCTCTTCAGCATGCCCGAATTTAAGGTAAGTGGTGAAAACAAGGTCTATTTCGATGTCTCCGATGGCAACGTGACCCGGGCCGATCTGAACTTCTCGCTGGACCTGGATCTAGGGCCGCAACTGCAGCCTGTGGGCGACTTGTTTGCAATGATGGGCGAGTTGCTGCGGGAGATCGATGGAGCTCCCGGCGCTCCTGTCCATGACAATGCCGCTACAGAGAATTCGGCCATCGAATTGGGCCTTACGGTTCGTGGCTTGCTCAATCGCGTCCAGTAGAAACGGGTTTTTAGAATAGCTTGGCCTCCCCGCTGCGGTCCATTTTGCGTTCGAGAAACGGCAGAGCGGCTTCGTATACGGCATCCCCATTGGATCCGTCAATATCGCGGAACACGTCATAGACTGGTTTTTTGGAGACGGGCTCGTTGTTTTCGTCCACTCGCCATAGCCCCAAGTGCAGGCCGAACTCCTGTAGGTTGTCGGCATGGGCATGTAGGATGAACGACTCGATTTCGGGGCATTCAAGGACCTTCCGGTACGCAAGGGCATAGGCGGCTGCCTGAAACGCTTCGCTCTCCTCCGTTTCCAATGAATTGAACCCCTGCTCGGACAGAATGATCGGGCGACATGCGCCGTTGTATAAAAAGGCATCTTGTCTAAGGAATCGGGGCAGCTGTTCGAGGTTTTTGAAGGAGATCCGGGGCGTGTCAAAATCGTCACGAACCGTTGGATCGTTCCAAAAATCGGGGAAGCGCAAGTCCTCCGGATAAGGATGAAACGCAACGGCCCACGGATAGTTGCCCTCGGCGACGGCAATCTCGTTGAGCAGTTCGAGGCACTTACGCGCGGGATAGGTGCGCAGCGGATCGGGCAGGTGCGGAATGGTCCACATATGATCGAGGGAGATATACGCTCGAGCCGATGAGCAGGCCTTTTGGACCGCATACCATGCGGTTCGTAAAGCTACGCTGTATTCGCGCATAAAGGCCTCGGCGGGCATTTCACCAGCATTCGACCACACCCACTGGCTGTCCACTTCGTTGCCGACAACAAAACCGCTGATCCGACCGAAGGCGCGATCCTCCCTGGTGTACCGGTCGGCGACAAACTCGACAAAGGCACGGTAGGCGCGCCATCCCTCCGCGTCCATAACGCGGAACGCGCTGATGAATCCTTCGCGGTCGTAGTTCGGATGGAGCAGGCGTCTTTCCATATCGGGATGGATAGGGCGGCGCCAGTTTGGACTGTTCAGGAGTATCATCGTGAGGACGACGCCGTTGTCGCTCAGTTTCCTGAACAAGGCATCGTATCGCGCCAGGAATAACTCGTCGAAATAAAACACCTCGCCATCCACTTCCCAGGATGCCGTGCCCGAGTCTTCTTCGGGAACCATCACGTCGCCCTGGTTGAGGTTGATGGCGGCATGCTGGACACCCAATGCCAGCGCGTCGTCCACCATATTCTCGCGAACCTGAAGCCCCTTGATGGTGTCAGCAGTAGGGTAAGGATAGTCGGATCGGGCCACGTTCGTCAGCGTGGTTGCATAGCGCGGGCCGGCCATGGGTCCCGTGGGTCCTTCCACGCGGAACGCAGCATAGAGCAGATCACGATTTTGATGGAACCGTGAGACGTTGATAGTAAAACCGGCCCCCTGTGGCGCAACCGGACCGGTAAATACGGGTTCAGATTCCGGTTGGGCGTCCCCGTTTGCATAGGGGGGCAGCGCCCATACCCGTACCTCGCCATCCGGCAACGGCCCCAAGCCGTGAAGCTTGATAGTATCAGCAGTGGCTTCGATTCCCGTGATCGTATGCGGCCCCTTTTCCATTGTCTCGCTCCTTTACTGTTTGTCCCACTTATGTGGAAGCTTGGTAAACCGATTCCAGAATGGCCACCAGGTTCGCCGGTAACACAACCGCCCGACGTGCGACCTTGTCGACTGCCACGTGGGTGGTTCGCGCTCGGCAGGAGAGGGTGTCGGATGACGTCCGTAGTTCATAGGCAATTGTGAACGTTCGGCGCTTGATCGTTTCGGCCCAAAGATTCACCGTTACCCTATCGCCCACCCATAGCGGAGCGCGGTAGTCGGCGTCGGCATGTACCACGGGGAGCAAGAACGATTCTTCCCGCAGAATGCGTCCCGTATCAAGTCCATTAGCCGCCAGAAACGCCTCATA
>PWNM01000536.1 GCA_003557825.1 Candidatus Hydrogenedentota bacterium
GAATGGTCTGGGAACATGCTGCTTACCTTTGGCGGAGGTAATCCGCGGTATGGTCCTTACGGAGGGATACAGTTCCTCAATGACAAGTTGCACCTGGGATTTGCCATTCGCACGAATGCCACCGCGACTCCTTTAAACGAAGGTTTTCACTACGCCTACACAGAAGATCCCGCCGGGCGCACAGACTGGCGTCGGCTCAACGGTGATCCCGTCTCCCTGCCTGTCGCGGATTACAGCCTCCTGAATATCGCCGAGCCGACCGCGCTCGGTGTCGGCGACCGGATGGTGTTCCTGCCCAGTTGGACGATTACGGAAGACGGCAGCATCCACCTCTACGCCGTTGTTTCCGGGACAAACGTCCACATGTTCCGGGGTCCCGACGACGATGAGTTCACGGCGGTCACAGACGGTGTCCCCGACGGCATCATGTCGAGCCAAGTATACGATGGGGTCATTTCCACGCGGGACAACATCGTCTTCCTGCACGGCCTCGAGGATGGGAAGGTGACGCTATACGCAACACCCGCCGGAAAAAATGAATGGGTGCGGTTGTTCATCGATGAAGAAGCACCCGACCGCTACAACCACGGACGTTTCGCGTGGCTCGGGGAGGATTATCTCGTCTTCTACGGCCAGCATGCGGGGGCGTCGGATTCCCTGCCGCTCGATGTCCTCGTGATCCGTGTTGAGCGTGAGGAATGACATTTCGCCTTGGGTGCCAACCCGGCGCAAAACAACGGCGACCCGTGCGGGTTCCCGGCCGCTTGCCCTGCATGGGACCGCGCATTGATGGAGACGGGAAAGTAAAAAAGATTCTTTCGTAGGCACCAAGTTTGACACGCCAATCGAAACGGGCCAGTTTTGTTCCTTTAAAACTCCCAATGGGCGCGACTCAACGAGTCACCTCACACTTATACCCAAAATGTCAAAACCCCTCAAGTCAGGTAACTGCGGAGAACCTGCCGCCGTCGCCGTCGAAAAACGGGTCACCGTCCGCGATATTGCCCGCGAACTCGACCTGCATTTTACGACGGTCGCCGAGGCGTTGCGCGGTTCGTCGCGAATCAAAACGAAGACGCAGGAGCGGGTGAGAGAGGCGGCTACACGGATGGGGTACCGTCCCGATCCCGTAATGTCCGCCCTCTCCTCCTACCGGTCACGGCAGATGCGCGGCTCCTACCAAGGTACCTTGGCGTGGATGAATAGTTTCGACTCCAAAGATATCCTTACAACCGAACAGACATTCTACGGCGATTGCTATAGGGGCGGGCAGCAACGGGCTGAATCTTATGGGTATAAAATGGAGATTTTTTCCATTAATGAGCCACGAATGACAGGCAAAAGACTGTCACAGGTGCTCAAGAGCCGAAATATTGCGGGTGTTATCATCGGGCCGATGCAGGAAATCACCGACTCCCTCGACTTGGACTGGGCGGCCCTGAACTCCGTGCGGATTGGATACTCGCTCAATGATCGTCGTATCACCACTGTGATCTCTGATCAATTCGGCAACACGCAGAGGGTTTTTGAGAAGCTCTACAACGACGGATTCCGCCGGATAGGTTTCGCGTGCCCGGAGTATGTTGACAACCGTGTGCGCAATAATTTTTCCGGAGCCTACCTCAGCGGCGCGTATCGTTATCAGCGGGGTGTGTCCATTCCGCTCTTCATGGACGAAGAGCCGGAAGGCAGCTCCCGTGCATTCCTTCGTTGGTATAGGAAATACAGGCCTGAAGTAATCATGGCGGGCGGCCGTTCCATGTATTACAAATTCCTCGTTTCGGAAGGCGTGGAGGTTCCGCAAGAGGTACAGTTTGTTGCCCTGCATGCGGAACACCTCCGCTCGCCTGTGGCCGGCATCTACCAGAACGGCATGGCGGTCGGCGGCACTGCGGTCGATCACTTGGTGGCCATGATTCAGCGCTTCAAAACCGGCCTCGAAACCTTTCCAAAAACGACCATGATTCAAGGCCGCTGGATTGACAATAAATCCTACGATCCGGCATTGGTGAAGCAAACCTCGAAAGCGGTTTGACCCGAGCCGGGCAAAGGGTTCCCCGGACCGGATTATACAATTAGGAACCCGGATATCTTTCGTCCCGGTATGCCGGTGACACCGTCCTTGTTGATGATGAACTTTGGTCTGACCCGTTTTCTTGTCTAGTCTCGGAACGCAGAACCACGGAGCAGCGGTTCGTCCGGAATCTCCGGTCCGTCCGATCCGGAGTGTATTCGTCTTTTCCATTTCCGCGTAATACTCCATTCAACAACACAGCGCTCAGGCATCATTCAATGCATCTGGAATACATAACACTGGGAGCCTACTTTATTATTCTTCTCGCCCTCGGCGCGGGATTCGCGCGATTGACCAACAACATGAGCGACTTTGTCCGCGGCGGCGGCAAAGGCACGTGGTGGCTGGTCGGCTCGAGCATCGTCATGGCGGGCATCAGCGCCTTCACCTTCACGGGCAACGGCTCGGCGGCGTTTGAGGGCGGCCCCACTTTCCTGATCATTTATGTGGCCAATTGCACGGCCTACTTCATTGGCTGGCTGTTTTTAGCGGCGTGGTTCCGGCAAACCCGGGCGTATACACACGCCGACTTGCTGCGGGCGCGGTTTGGCACGGCAGTGGAGCAGTTCTCCGCCTACACCGGTTTGGTGCTGGGGCCGCTGGGAGCATCGATCCAGCTCTGGGCGCTCGCGATGTTTGCCAGCGCCGTCTTCGACTTTCCCCTCGGCACCACCATTATCGTCATCGGATCGGTCGTTTTGATCTACTCCACTGTCGGCGGCCGTTGGGCTGTCATGGCGACGGATTTTGTCCAAGGCATCATCATGATGGTCATCACGACGGTCGTGGCCATCCTCGCATGGCAACATATCGGCGGTTTCGGAAACTTTTTCAGCAATTTCTCGGACCCGCGCTTTGCCGACGACTTCCGGCTGGTCAAAGAACCCGGCCAGTTCGACAACGACCGCTTCACCCTGAAGTGGATCATCGTGATTTTCTTCATGGTGATCTACCATCAGATCAGTTTGATTTCCGCCTCGCGCTATCTTGCGGCGAAAGACGGGCGGGAAGCCAAGAGGGCCTCCCTCCTCGCGTGTATTCTCATGGCGGTGGGCAGCGCGATCTGGTTTTTCCCGCCCATGGTGGCGCGGTTCATGTACGGGGACGAAATCCTTGCCCAGGGGATGGAGAATCCCGCCGAGTCCGCCTATGCCTACATTGCCATCAAGCTGTTGCCGAACGGCCTGCTTGGAATCCTTATTGCCGCCATGTTCGCCGCCACCATGAGCAGTATGGACACCGGCTTGAACCAGCAAGTGGGCATCATCGTCCGCAATATCATCCCGCGACTGCGCTCCGGACTCGGCCTGGATCCGGAAATGTCGAACCGCACGCAAATGTGGATTTGTTACATCAGCACCGTTGCACTCGGTATCTTTGTCATCGTGGGTGCTCTACTATTCGCCCTGCAACGCGAAATCATTTTGTTCGACGCCTACCTCATTATATCATCGATGGTCTGAATCCCGATCGGGCTCCCGATGTTAATGGGTCTGTGGATCAAGCGCATCCCGTTCTGGTCCTACTTCGTGATCTTCGGCGCCTGTATGATTCCGTCTCTCATTTCCTTTTACGATGGTTATTTCAACGACAATCCGTGGACCATTCAGCACCGGGCCATGTGGATCTTCATCACGGGTGTCGCCGCGACAATCGCGTGTGTCCCAATGTGGAAGTGGGCCGGAAAGAAGCAGCGGGAGCACATCGACGAGTTCTTCGAGACGATGAAAACCCCCGTCGATTTTGAAGCCGAAATCGGCGAAGGCACAGACCGCGCGCAAGCCAAACTCATCGGCACCAGCGCCACCATTCTGGGTGCCTCGATGTTCCTCCTTCTGTTGATACCAAACCCCCTTGTCGACCGCATGTGGATTTTTGCCGTCGCCGGTTCCGTAACCATCGTGGGCGTCTTGCTCGCGATTTACGGGCGTCCGGTCAAATTGCTCCACCCCGAGGAGGGCGAATCCAAAAATTAACGACTTGTTTTCCGAAAGATGGCCCGTTTAAAAATGAAACAAAGCATTGCCGCGACTATTTTCCTAAACGTGTTCGCGACACTCTTCTTAACTGGCTGTATGACTGAATCTCAAGACGAAGAAACTTCCGCTACAATTGTCGATCAAATCGATGTTGCACCGGTATGGTCCGTTCACCAGACCGGCCCGCCGCAACTCCTCACCCGCGACGGACGCCAATATGTCGCTTACTATGATGAAGATCGTTTTCTGACCCTCGCACAACGCGAACTGGGTTCCCGTCATTGGAAAAATTATCGCTTTCCCGTACAAATGGGCTGGAAGACAGGTAGCCATGCCAGGTTGTCGATCGCCCTTGACCGGCAGGGCTATATACACCTCACCTGCTACCGGCGCGGGCTATTGCAAGAACCGCCCATGCCTCCCCGGCCGATCTACTACCGGTCGTTGGCTCCGCACTCAATCGACGAATTCGAACGGCTTTACATGGTCTCCGAAGCAGAACGCACGGACTACCCGACGTTCATCACGGTCAATGATACGATCTATTTTTCCTTCCGCGATGGTGGCAGCGGTCAGGGCGACCAACACTTCTACCGCTATGACGAGCAACGGCGGCGATGGGAGAGGCTATTTGACACTCCCTTACTCGATGGTCGTGGTGAGATGAATGCCTATGTTTACGGAGGCGGGTTTCCGGTTTTCGGCCCGGATGGTCGCTGGCACCTGCTTTGGATGTGGCGAGACACCCCGGATCATGCCACCAATCACTCCCTTTCTTATGCACGAACGGTTGGGAAAGATCTGACCCAATGGGAAACGGCGGGAGGGAATCCGGTAGAACCCCCCTTTACCATAGAGAATACCGAGTTGCTGGTTGACGATGCCCCGCCCGGCGGCGGACTGAGCAATCCCCTCAAAGCCTTGAGCTGGGATTCCATGCAACGGGTCGTGGTCAGCTACCATCGCTTCGATGAATCGGGTTACAGTCAGGTTTACAATGCCCGGTTTGAAGGCGGAAGATGGATGGCGGTACCCTCAACAGATTGGGACTTTGTCTGGGGTGAAACCTATTCTGGAAGGGGTGCCCTGAATATCGCCGGCACAATTCGCTTGAGCCCGATCGGGCCGGCCGGAAACGGCAAACTCAAGCAACACGTCTGGAACCGCGAGGTGGAGGCAACCATCGTGGTTTTGGATGAGGAATCGCTGCAGCCCATCGGAAAGGAAGTCCCGCGGACCGCTCAGTGGCGGAAATCATTGACCCGTCCCGAGTCGGATTTCCGGATTGAACCGATCCCCGATCTGCGCCGAACCAGCGGGCCCATGCAAGTGGAGCTTATTCCCGATTCGGGTGGATCGGATGTGGCCGGAACTTCCTACTACCTGCGCTGGGAACACGGCGGCGCGAACCGCGACCGTCCCGTTCCGGAACCGTGGCCCGCCCCCACCATGTTGAGGGTTTACAAGGTAAGCCATCACTAAGGAACCGAACCACCCGTAAAATAGAAGCCAACATTCCCGAACACGCACGGGTGAACCACATAAAATGAAACTTCCGCCCAACCGCCGACCCGCGTAAATTCGTGAAGTTGCAAGGAGGGCCGCACTGTTGAATGCATATGAGGAATCCAGAAACATTTGACGTGACATCGGCACTGCAGCCAACCGGGCTAATGGTCGACCTGTTAACCA
>PWNM01000144.1 GCA_003557825.1 Candidatus Hydrogenedentota bacterium
CGACACGATGGGTGGTCGCATACGTACGAGCCGCCCGCATAAGCCCATAGAGATCCCGCGATGCGTCGTTGATATCATCACGCGCAAACAGGCCCATCCGTGCCAGGGTCGGAACTGTAATGGCCCCCAGCAGCGCGATAATGGCCATCACGATGATCAGTTCGATCAACGTAAAGCCGTAGGCGGGGCGTTTGTTCCCGCATAGCAGGCGCTCATGTTGCACGTTCGGCATCTCCTAATCCAAGCGGGGTCACAGACCCCGCAGTAAATTAATTGTAGAACGTTTCCCAACCGGATTGATTGTCCCAGTTGTTGATGTCGTCGCCGCCGCCTTCGTAACCTCGTTCGGGGCGATTTCCGTTCTCAACCAGACGCCACCACTCCTGATCATCCAGCATATTCTGGCCCTTGCTCCAAATGTAGAAGGGCAGGTCACGGGGAGCAGGGAACCCGTACAGATCATCGGCGCGAGGATTACCCGGGATTCTCGCATCGGCTTCGGCGCGACGGTCCTGGTTATACACATAGGGCTGATAATCCGGATCGAGCCGATCCCCAATACCGGAACGATAGCTACGCAAAACAATGGGCTCACCGGTGGGCCACGGCCCGGGAAAGAACTGATAGCGCTGATCCCACGGGTCCAGGGGAACATCCATGTACTGCGTTCCCAATTGGGTGCGTACGCCCTCGACGAGTCCGACGCCGGGTCCACCAAAATCGACATGACCATCAGCGTTGGCCGTACGCCCATTGCGCAGAAGCTCATACAGCACAAAGGTGTTGTACTGCTCATTGGCTTGACGGAGCCGCGCCACGGTCTGCTGGCTGAACATTTGAGAAAAATCGCGCCGGCCGGCATCGGACAACATCCGGCTTAGGGCCAGATCGATACCGCGCACCTCCGAGGCAGCCCTGGTCATGTTGGCCCGGGAAATCCAGGTCCCGACACGGGGCACGACGATGGCGGCCAAAATCGAGATGATGGCAATCACCACCAGTAGCTCGATGAGCGTAAAACCGAGTGTGCGCTTCATATCAATGTCACTCCTTGTTTATCCGTTTTAACAGCGGATCATTCTCCTGCTACGCAGCCAGCGTGTCCGCAAGCGTCAGAATCGGCAAATACAATGCAATCACGATGAAGGCCACAATTCCGCCCAGTACAATAATGAGGGCGGGTTCGAGTAGGCGCAACATGCCGTCCACGGCGGTTTCTACTTCATCGTCATAGATATCGGCAACCTTAACCAACATGGCGTCCAAACTACCGGTTTCCTCGCCGACATCGATCATGTTGACCACCATGGGCGGGAACACTTTGGACTCGTCGAGGGGCGCGGCAATGGTATCGCCCTCTTTGATGCTGTCGTGCACCTTTTGGACAGCAGTCTCATAGACCTGGTTACCGATAACCTCTTTGGTAATTTTCAGGGACGATAGAATGGGTACGCCCGATGAAATCAGGGTCCCCAGGGTACGCGAGAACCGAGCGACGGCCACTTTGGTGACCAGATCACCGATAAGCGGTACGCGCAGGATCACGTGGTCGAAGGCAATCTTGGTATAGGGTATCTTTCCAATCAGTTTCAAACCGATGATGATCCCATTAAACCATAGCGATAGTTTCCACCATTCGAACCGCACAAAATCGGCTACATCGATCAGAATCACGGTCATGGCGGGCAGCTCGGCCCCGAAGTCAAGCATGATCTCGGCAAACTGGGGCACGATATAGGTCAACAGAAAACCGACAATGGCCACGGCAACCAGGATAACGAAGATCGGATAGATCATGGCCGACCGGACGCGGCGTTTCAGGGCTTGGCGCTTTTCCATATAGGTCGCCAGACGGTTGAGTACAACCTCGAGCATACCGCCTGCTTCACCGGCGCGAACCATGTTGACATAGAGCCGGTCGAACTGTCGGGGATGCTTTGCTAAAGCCTCGGCAAAGGTTGCGCCGCTCTGGATGTCATCGCGGATCTCGCGGAGGATGTCCTTGAGCTTTGATGGCTTTTGCTGAGCGATGAGCACATTGATGCTGCGTAATAGAGACAGACCGGCGTCGATGAGTGTCGCCAGCTGGCGGGTGAACACCACCATCATCTTCGTCGACACGCCACCGATATAGAATTCGCTTATACCACCGGGTCTACCCTTCTTGCGCGCCCGTTTTTCATCGGCCTTGGTGGCGGGGCGCACCTGAGTGGGGAACAGTCCTAGCGATCGGATATCGGTAATCGCGAGCGCTTGGTTGTCGGCATCAAGTACGCCGAAGGATTGTTTTCCTTCCTTGTCAAGCGCCTTATACGCATACTTAGGCATCGTTTCCTCCCTGGCCGATCACATGAGGGCTAGTCATCGTGTCGGTCTGTATGTAACAGCACCTCTTCAACCGAGGTAAGCCCCTGCAAGCATTTTATCAATCCTTCTTCACGAAGGGTGCGCATTCCGAGTTCTTTGCGGGCATAGCGTCGGAGGTCGTGAGCCATGGCCCGTTCAAGGATCAAGTCACACAGTCTATCGTCCACTTCGAGCAGTTCAAACAGCGCGACACGCCCCATGTACCCGATGAAATCGCATGCCGGACATCCGACAGGGCGATAGAAATGAAGGTTTGGATCGCGACGCCACGCGGGCGGCAATCCAAGTAGTTCCATCTCTTCATCGCTGGGTTTGTATTGTTCGCGGCAATGGCGACAGAGCGTACGCACGAGACGTTGGGCAAGCACGGCCGTTAGCGATGATGTAATGAGATACGGTTCGAGGTCCATGTCCAACAAACGCGTAATAGTCTCGGGGGCGCTATTGGTATGGAGCGTGCTCAACACCAAGTGACCCGTCAACGAGGCTTGCACGGCGATCTCAGCGGTCTCGTAGTCACGAATCTCACCGACCATCACGATATCGGGGTCCTGACGCAGAATCGAGCGGAGACACGCGGCGAAGGTCAGCCCAACATCCTCTCGTACCTGAATTTGGATAACCCGGTCAATCTGCAACTCAACGGGATCTTCGGTGGTGATGATCTTGACGCCCACCTGATTCAAAATATCCAGGCACCCGTACAGAGAAGTCGTCTTGCCGGAACCGGTAGGCCCCGTGACAAGGAAAATGCCGTTCGGATGGTGGATGATATCGTCAACGCGTTTTAGCAGATTAGGCGGGAATCCAAGTCGGGCCAGATTAAGCGTCACGGCGCCACGGTCGAGAATACGCATCACCACGTTTTCGCCCCAGAGGGTGGGCAGACTGGATACGCGAATATCGATTTCGGATTCGCCGATCTTGAGGTCGATACGGGCGTCCTGCGGCAACCGTCGTTCGCTGATGTCCATGTTACACATCACCTTCACGCGAGAAACGATGGCCAGGGCCATAGACTTCGGTGGACTGACGATCTCGTGCAACACGCCGTCGACACGAATCCGAATGCGGAAGTCTTCCTCGAAGGTTTCGAAGTGGATATCTGAAGCCCGTTTTCTAACTGCTTCGAGCAAGACAAGATTTACGATCTTGATGATCTCGGGCTCTTGCGCCAGCTCGACCAGATTGTCAATGTCGCTGACGATCTCTTGCTGGCCAAGTTCCTCAGCACTCATCTCTTCGCTACCGACGCGCTCGATGAGCGAACTAAGCGTCTCCTGAATGGACTGCGATTCATAGGAATAGTTCTTCTCGATGAACTGCTGCACATCGTTCAGGTTGCTAACCGCGCCTTGCACCTCCATTCCGAGGATCTGTTTGAGATCGTCGAGTATGCGGATATTGAGGGGATCGGCCATGGCGACCGTCAGGACACCATCTTTCTCTCGGATAGGAACAACATTGTAGAACCGGGCAATATCAGGTGAAATGCGATGCAGCAACTCGTCGTCGATTTGCCGTTTGGTGACATCGACTCGTTCCATGCCCGACTGCACAGCCAGCGCCTCGACAATGTCCTGTTCCTCGCACAGACCCATTTTGACGAGTACCCGGCCCAGCATGTCGCCTGTTAACCGCTGCCGTTGGAGCGCTTCGTCCATTTCCAGGGGACTGACGACCCCGGACTCGACCAGGATATCGCCTAATAGTCTTTCTTGGGCTACCGCCATGTTTTTTATCCTCTACTAGTCCATTGCCGTCTTGCTGCCGGCCGTGCTCTTTGACCTTCCGGCTAGCTCACCCGAGCCCTTTGCGCTGGCCTCAAATTCCTCGGCATGCTGACACTTGCTCAGGGCATCTTCATATTTGATAATGCCTTTGCGATACAGCGCCAAAAGATGTTCGTCTAATAAATTCATACCATATTTATGGCCGGTTTGGATCGCCGACGTGATACGGTACGACTTGTTCTCGCGAATGAGATTCTGAATCGCCGGGGTTGTTATCATGACTTCGAAGGCTGCGACACGGCCGAAGCCGGTTTTGCGGGGCAAAAGGGACTGCGAAATCACGGATTTAAGGTTACCCGCCAACTGCGTACGGATCTGTTCCTGCTGGTTGGTCGGGAACGCGTCGATAATACGGTCGATGGTACGAACAGCTCCGGTAGTGTGTAAGGTAGCAAACACCAAGTGACCTGTTTCCGCCGCGGTCACTGCGGCTTCTATCGTGTCGAGGTCACGCATCTCTCCGACCAGGATAATATCAGGGTCTTGCCGCAACGACCGGCGAATGGCCTCCGAGAAGGTGGGCACATCCACGCCAACCTCACGTTGATCGACGATACTTTTCTTGTGGGTGTGGTAATACTCAATAGGCTCTTCAATAGTAATAATGTGATGGTCGAATTCCGAATTGAGCCAATCGATCATTGTGGCCAGGCTGGTGGTTTTACCGGAACCTGTGGGACCTGTCACCAAAAGTAGACCACGGGGTTGATTAATCACTTGCTTTAGGCTTTGAGGCAGGCCAATCTCCTCGAAGGTCATGATCTTGTTTGGAATGAGCCGCAACGCCAGGCCTACGTAGCCTTTCTGCTTAAAAATCGAGACGCGGAACCGTGCGATATCCTCGAAGGCGAACCCGAAGTCGGACCCGCCGACTTCCTGTAGTTCCTGCTGGTTGTCCACCGACGCGATACTCTTCATGAGTCGTTCGGTGTCTTCCCCTGTGAGAATACTCTCTCCGAAATACTGCAAATGCCCATGTACCCGCCCTACCGGCGGGTTGTCGACAGACAAATGCAGGTCAGATCCGTCGCGGTCGATCAACATCCGCAACAGACTCACCATCTCATACGACGCCATATTCGTAACTCTCCTTTATCCTTAGACTGCCTTCTTTGATTCTCTTATCGGTTCGTCGGCCTGGGTAACGCGAAGCACCTCTTCCAGGGTCGTCACGCCCTTGGTGGCCTTGAGCCATGCATCTCCGCGCAATGTGCGCATTCCCTCGATCCGGGCCGTGTTGCGCAGCGCGCTTGCCGATGCGCCTTTCATGATCATGGTGCGGATGGTATCCGAGGTACGCAGCAACTCGTAGATGCCCACCCGGCCTTGGTACCCGGTATGGTTGCAATTGTCGCATCCCTTACCCTGGAAAAACTCGTGCTGGGTGATATCCTCGGAGGCATGCAGGCGTTCGATCTCAATATCGAGGGGGGTATGCGGCTCCTTGCACGTCGAGCAGATAGTTCGAACGAGGCGCTGAGCCAAGATGACGCGCACGCCCGCCGCCACCAAGAAGGGTTTCATACCAATATCGATAAGCCGCACATAAGCACTAGGAG
>PWNM01000057.1 GCA_003557825.1 Candidatus Hydrogenedentota bacterium
ATCCGACGGTGCTCCGAAAGGACTCTCGACCGACACCCACCGTGGGTTTTCAAGGCCCTCCATATCATATACGCCGCTTCCGCCAATAACGGCGAACAGGGGTTTTGTGTCCTTCATGCTAACGATCTCCTACGTATGTGGTTTGCGCGCTACTCGGCCAGGCGGATAACCCGATTACAAAGGGGGAATTGCGCGACTCCTTGTCCAGCATACCAAGAGTGCGCGACCTTGCGCGAACATCAGCCGATACTGCATGGTATCTCTCGTACATCGGCGTTGAGAAATCGACAAGGGGCCTATGCCAATGACTGCGTTTTCCTTGACTATAACATCACCAATTTTAGCCATTCCGGTAAGCCGGGTGGCCCCGTTAGTTCGGATCACGCTTGAGGTGGACGGGCATCCTCAACGACAAGGTTATATCGCTCTTTCTCCCCTCCATCCGGAGTATTGGGTCGCCATGGATGTGCAATCCTTTATAGGCCGCACTGGCCTACTCCGGTGTGACTCTGAAGATGATACCGCGCCTGACTTGGGTTGCATTCGTTCGTGCAACGTCTTGCCGGACAGCGAGTCGCTTTACCACGAGCGGCTACGGCCCCGGTTCCATTTTACTGCCAAACGGGGATGGCTCAACGATCCAAACGGACTGATCTATCACGAAGGGGTGTGGCACCTTTTCTTCCAGCACAATCCGTATGGTGTCGAGTGGAACAACATGCATTGGGGCCATGCCACCAGCCGAGACCTTGTTCATTGGGAAGAACAATCCTGTGCGTTATATCCATGGACCCAAGCCAACGAGCATTGTTTTTCCGGTAGCGCCGTTGTGGATCACAGGAACACCTCGGGATTCGGACAAAACAACCCCCCTCCTATGATAGCTTGTTTTACGGACACCGGCGCAGGCGAGTCCATCGCATACAGCCTCGATCAGGGCAAAACGTTCTCGCTATGGGAGGGCAACCCCGTAGTCCGAAGCCTGGGTCGCGACCCGAAGGTGTTCTGGCACGAGGAAACGGAACAGTGGTGCATGGCGGTATACAGCGAAACGGACAACAGTCAGTATATCGCCTTTTACACATCCCCGGATCTTCGTAATTGGATCTTTCAGAGCCGGATCGAGGGGTACTTCGAATGTCCGGAGTTGTTCCCGTTACCAGTGGATGGGAATCCGAACGACATTCGGTGGGTTCTCTATGCCGCCGACGCCCGATATGTTATTGGTCAATTCGACGGAAAGCAGTTCGTCCCCGAACATGAGGGTAAACACCAGCTGTTCTGGGGGCATTACTACGCAGCTCAGACCTTTAATGACGCACCGGACGGCCGGCGTATACAGATCGGTTGGGCACGAGGGATACCCTTTCCGGAAATGCCTTTCAACCAAATGATGACCTTTCCAACCGAGATGCGCTTACGAACCACCCCTGACGGCATACGGATGATTGCCGAGCCTGTTAAGGAAATCGCCAACCTTTACGAAGAGCTCGTTGTCCATGACGCACTGGATGTGCACCCTGGTTCACCTGTGGCGATGGCCTTGCCGCCAAAGCAATTGGATTTCGAGTTTAGGATTCTAGCAGGGACATCAAAAACCGTAACCCTGGGAATCGGGGCTACGACGCTGAAATGGGATGTCCACGCCGGTGTGTTAGGGGACATACCCGTGCCCAAAGACCCTAAAGAGCTTCACCTTCGGCTCCTGTTGGATCGGCCTTCCCTGGAAGTGTTTGTCAACCAAGGAGAGGCGGCGCTCGTGTTGCCAGTGGAGAGTTCCTGGCCCATAGACACGCTATGTTGTGTCTCAACGGGTGGGGTAACGCAACTGGTTGATATCAAGGGGTATACACTTGGGAGCGCACATTCGGTGTTCCGGTAAGACGGATATCAGACCTCGTATGTTTTCCTGTGGAACGATCCTCCGAATTCGACACCTGGTCTGGTTCTAGAAAAAGGCATGATTCGTGGTATAATCGCGAGCTGAGTTGGAGCATTCACCCGTAACTATTTTGCGTACATCGGAGAACAACCCCCATGAAGAAGCATTGGTTAACTCGCATGAAGCCCTGGGCGTGGCTCGTTGCCCTTATCGTGGTAAGTCCGCTGGTTTCACTGGGAACCGCCGTTGGAGAGGACCCCTTGCCGTGGGCCCTTCGCGACACGTACAAAGTGAATTACGGAGACTACACCTTCTCATTCGCCGGCGACTGGGGCGAGTGGAAAATCGAGCACATCGAGGGGAACGCCGTGATCGAAACCGCCCAGGCCCGTATCATCCTGGCCGATGGCCGGAGCCTGTATCCCTTTGATGCGGGCAAAGGCTCTGGTGGCGCGACGCGCATCACGGAAAGCGACTTCGGCACAGGTATCACGTATAGCGTGGTGTCGCCAAACTACAATGGAGTGCAGTTCACCCAATCGGTATCGCTTCACCGAGGCAATCCTTTCTTGCTGCTGCGCGTTGCAATGACCAACATGGGCGACGCCCCCATCGAAATCGCCGAAATCAACCCGGCCATGTTTTCCGTGAGCGGGTTGGGATTGCGGTCCACCCATGGCATGCGCCATATGCGAGCACGAGGGCCTTACCTGGGTCCTGATATGGGTATGTCCCCTTTCCTGGGGTTGTTTACCGATCCCGACGTCAACTTTACTCTGGCCGTCGGTACGTTGCCCCTGGGACGGAGCGAGAGTACGACCGAAGTTAGCCGCCAAGACACATCATGGCAGGTGACAGCACGGAATGTTTATAGGCCCACCATTCAGTTGGAGCCCGGAGACACCATCGAGAGCGACCCGGTCTGGATCTCTTTTTCCATACCGCGCCCCTCGGATGTCGATATGTACTACACCTATGCCCACAGCCAGCTTCCCCGTCCGGAGTCGATGGCCCGAGCGCCGCGACACTGGATCAGCGTACCTGCGGGTTCTACCGCGGATGACCTCTACCGCGCCGTTGACCACTGGGCCCGATCGGGCATACGGCATGCCCTGGTTCCGGCCCTCTGGCAAGATGCATCGGGAGCCCTCGAAGGCGCCCGGCCCGCCTATCCCCGTCAGATGAGCAATGTGGCCTCTTCGTTGCGTGGCAAAGGCGTAGCCCCGGGTCTGACTATCGACCCATTGCTTACGGACGAAGGCGATCCTTCCTGGAGCGTATCCACCGACGAAGGGCAGACGTGGATCAATCCCAGCCATAGGGCAGCTCGATCCGCCGCGGTCGATCGGTTGCAGGAGCTTGCTGCATGGGGTTTTGAATTCTTTGCAGTCGAAGCGTCCCTTATCCCGGACGACGTGTTGCGCACCTTTAACCTGACCCGCAAAGAAGCCGACGCATTGGCATTCGAGATCATGGCCGATGCGGCGGGGGATCTACCGGTGGTTCCAACAGCGGCTCTCGACATCCGACCGGACCTGACAGCCTGGCTGAATGTGTCCGGCGCAACCAGCCGACTTCGCGAATACGGCATGGTTGCCGGACCGGTTCGGTTTGACGCGACCGGCATCGACCGATTCGATGATGCCCTTCTGACAGCGATGATGTTCTATGGCGGGAGCATCGAGTTCAAAGGCGTACCATCCAGCGGACTGGTCAGTCAGATTGCCCGCATCATTTCCGCGCCCCATGTGGCCGCTCGCCCGCTCAGCATCGAACAAACGCCCCGGCAATGGCAAGTCCATTACAGCGAAACCGCGACCGCGCCGGAACGCCAGGGAATTGTGTTGTTCCCCGACGCGCCTGCATTGGATCTGGCAAGCCATGGTTTCGACGCAGGCATGATGGTCTGGAGAGCCGAAGAGGGCGAACTGTTGCAGATAGGCTCGAATCCATTGCCTGCAACGGACACGCTCACCTTCCTCGGCATGGCCTCGGCCCCGTCCCATCCGCTGTTCGTCGGTCTACCCACCCTGCCTGATGCGCTTTTCCAAAGCTACCAGGACCTGCAATGGGATGCCGATACGAAGACCTTGTCGGGTCGCTATACGGGCGGCGGTTCGGGACACGCCTTCGTGGCACTGCCTCCCGGATGGCAACTGGAATCCGCCCAGATCAACGAACGCCGCGTACGTCTTGACTCACAGGACGGATATGTGGCCTTTGAGGTGTCGGAGTCCGGACCCACCCGTTTTACCCTGGTATTTTCGAGAGGCTAGCGTATGGGGTGTCGTTGACGCATCGTACTGAATTGAGTAGTATTAGACGAAACGCCCGGAGCCATCGCTTCGGGCGTCCGATTATGAAAGGAGTCCTATGGCGTACACTTCCCTGACCCGACGAGTAGGCAGCGCGGTCCGCGTCGCCGAGGTGATCCAGGTATTGGTACGTCATGGATTCGAGGATCTTCTCCAGCGCTTGGGGGTATACGAGGGGATCCCGGCGAAGGTCCTTCGACGCATGCGCCTCATCGAAAAAGCCCCATCCGAACGCCGCACCCGAGGAGCCCGAATGCGCGGCGCGCTGATGGAATTGGGACCAACCTATGTAAAAATTGGGCAGGTCTTGAGCACCCGTCCTGACCTGATCGGCCTTGAAACGAGCCGAGAGCTCACCAAATTACAGGACCGGGTAGATCCCCTGCCTTTTGATGCCATGAAACCAGTCATCGAGACCTCTCTCAAGAAGACCATCGACGACCTGTTTGTCTCTTTTGATACGACTCCGGTGGCCGGCGCATCTCTGAGTCAAGTTTATCGGGCCCGCCTCCACAGCGGCGAGGACGTGGCCGTCAAGGTGCAGCGACCGGGGATTCGGCAAGTGATTGAATCGGATCTGCGTATCATGCGCGGCTTCGCCGAGTGGTTCGCGGAACACGTAGAAGACATCGCCTGGATGGACCCGGTGGGCATCATGCAGGAGTTCGAGCAGTCCCTGATGCGTGAACTCGACTTTGCCATTGAGCTGCGCAATATTGAGCGATTTCAAGACCATTTTCGAAACTCAGATGTGGTTTTTATCCCGAAGGTGTACCGCAACCGTTCCACAAACACGGTGCTTACCATGGACTGGATCGAGGGCGTACGTGTCGATGATGTTGAAGCATATCCCGAACTTAATTCTGATCCCAAAATCGTAGCCATACGTGGCTGTGAAACCCTTTGCGAACAGGTCTTCGAGTACCGGTTTTTCCATGCAGACCCCCATCCGGGTAATGTACTCCTTCTCGGCGACAACCGATTGGGCTTTCTTGACTATGGGATGGTAGGTCATCTGGAACAGATCGATGTGCGTGCCATGACCGACCTGCTTTGGGCTGTTTTTGAGGAAGATACTGAAGCATGCATCGAAGCGTTGACTGCCTTTACTATCCCCGCCGAACCACACGACCGTACAACACTCGAGCACGAAATTGGGCAGTATCTTGCTTTCGAGGCTCAAGCCATGGTTGGCAGCGGTCAGGTTGGAAAAGCCATCGAACTAATCATCGCCCTATTGCAGCGCCATCAACTTAAGCTCGCACCACGCTTCAGCCTTCTCCTAAAAAGTCTGGCGACCATTGAGTCTACAGGACACCTGCTCGATCCAAACATGGACATGGTACCCGTAATACGGCCCTATGTCGAACGAATGATCCAACGGCGCTATGCCCCCAAAACGCTGGCAAAAGACCTCCAGCATGATGCGGTTGGACTGCTGCGATTGGGTCGTGGACTCCCAAAAGGAATGGCCCAGCTCTTCCGCCTTGTGCGGGAAGGTCGCCTGACCGTGCAACTG
>PWNM01000026.1 GCA_003557825.1 Candidatus Hydrogenedentota bacterium
GAAACTGCGGCGTCGTATGTTGTGCTTACCTGGTCGATCATCCGTTCGAGGGTGAAGGAGCGGCGGATCCATTCGGCGGCCGATTCGCCCATGGCGATCCGGCGTTGGGGGGCGCCAATAAGGGCGTCGATCGCGTCGGCAAGGGCACGCACGTCCTTTCGTGGAACAAGGATTCCCGTCTGTTCCGGTATGAGGGTCTCATGAGTTCCGCCCACATTGGACGCGATCACCGGTAAGCCCGCAGCTTGAGCTTCGAGGAGAACCGTCGGGAACCCCTCATCCAGAATCGATGGGATCACAAAGATGTCCATGGCGCGAAGTGCGCCTGCAAGGTTGGGATAATATCCGGTAAAGATGACCCGATCTTCTATCCCGAGTTTCCTGGCTTCGTCATCGAGAGCCGGCCGAAGGGGTCCTTCGCCGATAATCAAGAGGTATAGGTTGGGATGCCGGCGGGCGAGATTCTCAATGGCCTTGAGTAGATAGACATGACCCTTCTCGACGTAGAGCCTGCCCACAATGCCTGCTACTATCGCGTCGGTGGGAATTCCGAGATCGCGGCGAACCGTATCGCGAGGCGTACTGGAATCTAGCTGGGTCAGATCCAGTCCCGTATGGATCACGTTGACCCGTTCGGGATCGGTCGGACCCCTCAGGATTTTGGCGCGCATATTTTGTGAGACCGTGATGACCTGGTCGAACTGGGGCAATGCGCGCTGCCGTTCGATCCATTTGTAGGCATGGCTGCGTAAGGGGAAGAGGCGGTCCCACCAGCCATAGGGACTGGCCACGCACGCACAGGGCCATCGCTTTCGTCCGAGGCCGATCAAGACATTCGAATGAGGATCATGGGTGTGAATCAAGTCAATCCGGTGGCGCTCGATTAAGTCCAACACCACGTCGCGCGCCAAATTCCAGACCATGCGCGTCTTCCAGGGGATGCGGTCGTCCGATATGGAGATACCGCGTTTCCGAGCCAGTTCAACAAAGACCTCATCGCCCCCTGTGTGGGTATCAAAGGGGACGGTGATGATATTGAACCGCTCTTTGGGCAAATGCTCCAACAAATGGAACATTATGGTGTGAGAGCCTCCAACTGCCCATGTTCGAATCAGATACAGCACATTAATAGGCGGCATAGGGTCTACTCAGGCTCCATAGTCAAGGTGATCGGCGTCCCGGCCGGGAGGTGAAAGGATGCGGTCAACCGGTCGCCATTGGGCAATTCGGCTTCGGCCCGGTAATGACCGCCATACCCACTAAAGTAGGCTTCGCCCCGGGCATCCGTCTCAAGCGCCAGGGAGGTGGTCCACCGATCGATGCTTTCTGAAAGACGGTGAAACACCGGTTTAGGTCCGGTTTCCGAAATTAGCCCGCCGGTCACGACCGAAGGCTTCTCATCGGTGATATCCCACCATGTAACGCTTTCGACCGTTTCCGTGCCAAAAGCCAACGCGAACACGGCCTCGGCATAATCCGCTTGGACCTGCGGGTTCCACGGTTCACGCCAGTATCCAGCATGCCAGTCGTCGTCGTAGGTCGAAGGCAACGAAAACTCGGTGATGTGGATGGGTTTGTTAAACGCCGCGTAGCGTTCGAGCGTATCCACCAACCATCCAAACGTTTGGGCCGGAGCCTGGTGTCCGCCGAAAACGGCATCGTCGAGTCGTGCGCCGGGATAGAACTGGAGTCCGAGCACGTCTACATCATCGAGCGCTCCGTGCTCGGATGCCATACGTAAAAAAGTGGCATAGGTTGTACTGTAACCGTCTACAGGCTTGTGGTCGGGACCCACATACTGAAACTGGCGACCATAGGTGGATTCGTGAGGGCTGTTGATCAGCGTACGGCGACCGGCATCCTTGACTGCAGCAGCTGCATCGGCCATAAGCCGGACCATGGCGTCTCGCGGTAACCCCACCACGTTAGTCGTTGCCGGTTCGTTGATGACCTCCCATATCGCAATGGAGTCGCGCCAAGCCTCGACAAGGCCTCGGGCAAATCCCAGCGCACCCTCTTGTAAGGCTCGTGGGCTCATGGCATAGGCTCCATCGGGAAGAATGCCGTAATCTTGCATCCACACCACGCCATGGGCCTTGACCGTGTAGCCCATCTCGTTCAGGGCCGATACGCCAATAACATTGTCTACCCCATCAAGAACGTCCAGATCGGTCCAGCCCCAGGCGGGAAGCACAGTGGCCAGGTTAAACCCCGCATCCCGGGCGGTCTGAAAGGCTTCTGCGTTGAATGGACTGCCTTCGAATACCCCAAAGAGAAAATCTTGGGTCTGTTGTTCGATGGTGATCGTGGCATCAGGCACCGGAGCACCCTGGGCGTCACGTACGCGGATTTCGCCCTGGCCCTGTCGTATTGTATCAGCCTGTTCTCGGGCCCGTTCCAGTTCGAGTCTATCGCGTAACGCCAATGCATCTGCCAACAAGATATCGGCGGCGGCGGCCCGCTTGACCGGATCTTCCATATCAAGGACCTTGTCCAGTTGGCTGCGGGCTGCGGCGATATCCAGTCCGGCCAGTGGATGAAACGCGGGTCGGCGGCGCTCGAGATCAGCCACGGCAGTCCGAGCTAGTTCCACATTGATGTCGACTACGATGGCATCCCCTGCCCGGCGAACCCGGAATCCGTCGCCTCCGTTGTCAGCCCGAAGCAAGAGCTTACCGTAGCCGGCGGTTTCCCAGAAAAGAAGCTGAGCGATCGTAGTCTCGTCGATTGGTACAGTAAGGCCAGGCAGACCTTTATCCCGAGGTGCGCCTGCTTCCTTTGACACAGCATCATGAACCGGCCAGACAACACTGGGGATCATCTCGTCGTTAAGGTCGGTAGCATAGGCAAACACGCCGCCAAATTGTCCCCGAGCCTCGAAATCTCGCCAGCGAAGGAGTTCACCCTCTTCGTCGCGCGCTTCGAGAATCAACACGCCTACCTCCGGCAGGCGAATGTCGAGAGGCCCGTCCTCGATATTTGTGTAGATTCGCGGTTGGTATTGGTATACCTCGACGCCGGAAGGATGGGGTTCACCCGGCGGCTGAACGGCCACGGCTTCGACCTCAGCCTCGATCTGGAAGGAGAACTGTCCATCTTGTCCGCTGATCCCGTAGCCTACCAAGGAATGGTCGGTACCAAGGGCTCCCACAAAAGCATTCGGAATGGGGACATCCGTTTCGGAACGCACTGTTCCTGAGAAGGTTTCTCCAGCGCTCCAGGTAGCCATTAACAAACACATTGAAAGGCATACGGCTGCTTTCATGCGATAGGTTCCTTGGTATTTGGAGCGGAGTCGGTCCGCATGGAGGCCACAGCCGCTTGGTAAACCGGCGCAGCGGCAGCAAGGGCGGCGACCATCCACCATATTTTTTGCTGCAGACCGTGTAGGAACACCCCGCACAGCAGAAAGGCGATGAAACCCACTTCCACGCTTGATGTCAAGGCCATGCCATCGGCATCGCCCATTTCGGTAAAGGCCCGATTCGCCCGCCGTATGTCGCGCAAGACCAAGGCAAAAAATAGCAGCATCAGACCCAACCCCACTATGCCGGTCTCCGCTGAAAGCTGGAGGTAGAGGTTGTGGGTTCCGATAAACTGAGGCGGCCAGTCGTATCGGTCAACAAACCAGCGCATGGTGCGCGCAACGCCGCTGTTCTCTTCGAGTAGATGGGGTCCGTAACCGCCCAGACCGACACCCCAGATCGGATTGCGAAGGGTTAGATTCCAGGCACTCTCCTGCAATTCCATTCGGTTGAATATGGATTCGCTTCGCGTATACTGCGGAAAGTCTAGGACCCGTTCTTTGTAGGCATCGGGAAGGGCAAACCAACCCAAAAACAGAACCAATGCCACGGCGCAGACCCTTTGAGGCGTGAATTGGACCATGTTGCGCAGTCCCAATAAAGTCAACACGATAACGCCCACGAAGAAACCCGTTCGCGTGAAGGTGAGCACCAAAGCGACCACCTCAAGTAATACGGCCATTAAGGCCAGGGCTCGGGTCCAACGGCGTTTGGCTACCATAAACCAATAGGCGTTCATGGGCAAAATAACCAGGATGACCAACGCCAACCAGTTCGAGTGGCCGGCGCCTCCGCTCACCCGTACCGCCGGCCCTCCTTCCAGTGAGTCATAATCGATGTATGCCCCCTCGGCGCGGACGCCAATATCGGCCTCAGCGGTCTCGATTTCGAGATGGAGGCTTGGGAGGAAATACTGAAAGATGGCGAACACGGCCATGGCAACGCCGCAGATCAGGATGAGCATGGTGAACGTATGCATCCGGCGGGGCGTATTGAGCAGGTTCACGGCTAGGTAGAAGTAGGCCACCAGCGTGACTACGCGAATCCATTCGGCCCATTGGATTTCCCATGTGGGGGATCGAAATACGCCAATCAGGCACCAAGCCAGGAAGATCAGCAGCACGAACTCCGAACCCGTAAAATGGAGCCGTTGCTTCCGGACGATGCAATTAGTGAGCCACGCCGTAAATGCGGCCATACCACAGACCTTCGATGCCGTCAGGGGGATGTGTACCCGTAGGTCGCCCACCACTGTCGCCGAGCCGGAGAGGAGGAGCAATGCAGTGGTTGCATAGAGCCCGAGTACTGGATAACGCAGAAATAATGCGAACCCCAAGACGCCGAAAATGGCATATATGGCGAGGGCCTCGAGCAGCAGAATGGCCAGTGCAAGGCTCAGCGCTACGATAATCGCGATGGACCAGGCCCCCATCCCGGGTCGGTCTGCATGCGCTATGGCCGACGCTGAAGTCATCTCGAGTCATCCCCATTCGGTTCACCCGTAGTCTGGGTCGCCTTTCCTGTGACCCAGACCGCCGCCCCAAAGGTCAACACCCCTATTGTACCCTTTACCGTAGCCATTGTGCAGGCCATGCCCCAAATGCCGTATCGAGATACGAGCACGGTTCCGCCGCCAACCAGCGTAATCAGTTTTATCCCCTCAAGTAGGGCGATGATACGCGGGTAGCCGGCGCCATAGACCACGGCTCCGGCAGGGGCGCTTACGACGGAGACCAAGGTTCCTGCCAAAAGGACGGCCAATACCGCGCCGAAACCGGCATAGGGCTCGCCAAAGACAATCGCCATAACCCAGTCCATGTGGAACAACAACGGCACGGTAAGAAGACAGCATACCCCCAGGCCGGGCGTCCAAACCCGTAGCATCCTCGCCATGGCCTTCGAACTGTTGAGTCCGCTGGCATAGGGCAGGAACACGCTAAATAGCGACAACACGGCCAGATCGCCCACTTGCATCATGGTGCGGGCCGCGCCGTAGCCCCCGACAGATTCCCGGGATATAGGGAACAAGCCCAAGATCAGCATGTCCGCATTTTGGGCGATGCTAGTGCAAACGCAGGCCACAAGGACCCAGCCGGCAAATCGTCGAAGGTCGCCTGCTACCTGAAACGAATCGGCAGTCGAATCCCCGGACGACCGGGCTACGATTCGCCAAAGGACCAGTACAAGCGCTGCGGGAGCCGCTACATAGGCCACCAAAAAAGGGCCGGCGACGGCAAACCCAAGTTTTGCCAATCCAGCCACTGCGCCCGCGCGTAACACCGGCACAAGGAACTCGACGACAGCATAGGCGGCAAAACGTTGTTGCGTTTGTAACAGGGCTCGGAGCAGATCCACGAACAACATGGCCGCTGCGCCCC